>JAYEFL010000167.1:0-12451 GCA_034658635.1 Bacteroidota bacterium
AACTATTTGGTGTTTATTAGTCTGTATCAAAAGACTGTAAAAACCCTTAGTTAGTGAAGTCACTCTAATCCGTCTGTCTAATCCATTATTATTAGTTTCAAGATTCCTCCATCCACGATAATCCCAATGGTTAACAATCCTTCCTGAATAATCTATAAGGTCGACACTAACAGGATCATACAAGCTTAAAAAAGATATGTTAAGTGTTGCATCTGCCGGGTTTGGGTATAAGACTAAACTGGGCTCATCGGAAAATACTTTTCCGAAAATACCAGTTGAATTATTAGACGTCTTAGGTGTTGATGAGCTAAAAAAGGTCCAATTATCAGATCCATCTGTAATTCTTCCATAAGAAATATTGTTGGATTGAGCAGGGTAGCTTATGGAGTCCAGAATGTGGAGTTCATTCTGATAATTTTGTACCACTCCAACATATTCGCCACCTCCCGCTAACTGAAAATTAGTATGCAAAACGCCCCAATCTGGGTGACCAGATGGAATTATTATTAAGAATCCGTCTGGAGGAATAGCTGTTTTCGAATAATCAGAAATTGGAATTTGCCACATATCAGGTACGTCTTTCGAATCTGTAAAATAAAGGCCTGCAACATTAATCGCCTCACTCCCTTTATTATATATTTCTATCCAATCGTCATACATACCATTCTCATTTACATAACTACTCGTATTCCTCGCCATAAACTCATTTATTACTAACGATTCAATAAGTCCTCCCCCAAGGTCTGCATTACTTGTGCCAGGAGTCGGCAGAGAAAATATCTGCCAGGAATCTGATCCATCAGGAAATCGGCCAAAAGAAATATTTGCAGTTTGCTGATCATATTCCACCTGATCGAGGATAGTGAATTGGCTGCCAACAACCTGACCTAAACATATTTCACCTCCTGCACTAGGTAAAGTAAAAGATGTATGCCTAAAATCACCCGAACTATTTGCACTAGCCCAGAGTAACTTAAAGCCGCCAGCAGGTATTGTAGATTCGTCAAAATTATTAGAATTCAATTGATAATCTTGCCTGTCATCAAAATCATTAGACACAAATAGTCCGTGAAGGTTTTGTGGCTCATCTGATGCATTGAATATTTCAATCCAATCAGGATCATTCCCAAAACCATCATAAATCAACCCATCATTTTTAGCCATAAACTCATTTATAAACAAGTCAGACACGGGACTGCGAGTATTAGCACGGCCAGGAGTTCCCCCATAATTTGGGCTCATCTGCCAGCTCTCTGCACCTACAAAAGAAGATTGCTCCGAAATTAGCTCGATTGGGAAATTATACAATTCGGACGAACCAGGCCAGGGTGAAGAATTTGAATAAGTAAACTCCATTACCGAAGTTCCTGAAGGACTTTTAATTTCCAATTTTTCACCTACATTACTCAGCGATCCACTCTCCCATTCAAACACCACTGCTCCTGTCTGAAAATAATCCTCTTTGTTCGCAACAATCAGCACATACATTCCGGGAGTAATAAAAGCACCCTCAGGGAATTCGAGCTCAATTCCTGATGAAAAGTAATACCCTGATATATCCAGAATATTTTCTGTAACATTTCTTAATTCTAAAAATTCTAAACCCCTGTCCTCTACACTATTTATTCTTGGATTGTAACACAATTCGGTTGGAATCATCCAATCAGCCTGAGGAATTACAAATGGTACGGCTCCAATATCTTTTCTTGTACCATCCGGGTCAGTTCCGCTTGAAGGATCCCCAGCATCAATAGCAGGAGAATTTGCCATAAGGGTAAAATCCCACACTTGAGGATTAGTAAGTTTAGGATCACCAAATATATTACCAGTTCCACTAACCTGCTCGGTATCAATTATGGAATATTTTATAGAAGCAGATCCAGCACCATAATATGCATCACCAGTCGAAGCATAAATAATTGAATTGATAACCTCTCCATGTGCTTCGGAGGTAATTTGCATACCTTTCCGACTACGAAATATGGTGAGATTATTCATAATGGCAAATGCTCCAACCTTTATTACCACCCCCTCGTCGCAATCTACAATTATGCAATATTCTGCTTCCACTTCAGCATCTAAGCTTATTGAAAATCCTTTATCTTTTGCCTCTGAGATAAATGTGTTAGACACCCTGACATCACAATACTCATTGAAATCAATCCCCTCGTCACCAGTGAAGTGTATAAAGCTATTTTTTACTTGGGATACTTCAGCACTACTAGATTTCTTATTCCAGAAGTATATTCCATCATTATCATTGTCGGCTGTTCCAGATTCATCTGGTAAGAATAATATGTATGATCCATCAACTACAGTGTTGCTGTATCGAAATTCAAACCCGGTGTCGCACCGAGATACAAGACAATTCTCAATTGTGCTATTTGACTCATTAGTGGCAATACCTTTCCCCTCATTATCAATTATATAACAATGATCAAGATTCATATCAGTATTTTTCGCAAGAATAACTGGCTGACTATCTGAATGTCCGAACTTCCTGCTGTTATCCCCTCCTCCACCTGTAAAGATCCCAAAAGATACATTCGATTGACTACTCCCTGCCTGAAACTCAACCCCACCCCAACTTGAACCTCTCTGCCTAGATGTAAACAGCACAGGATCGTCTACTCTGCCATCAACTTCCAATGTGCCATAAACAATTATATTTACATCCTGATCAAGATAAATCCTGGTGCCATGATCGATAATCAAGGTCCGACCATTTGGAATAGTGAAATTGCTCGATATTCTATAAACATTGTCGCTGGTCCAATATTGATCAAAGCTCAAAGTTCCTGAAACATCAGTCATTCCATTTGATTGGTGTATTAAAATGTCTTTGCTTCCCGAATATCCTTCAACCTCTATGCGGGCACTACCGCTTCCGTTTATCTCTGACAAAATAGATCCAACACCATGTACTATAGACACACTCGTTTTATCAAGGCTTCCGTTTGATATTTTTAAATCAAATCTTCCTGTAACCGAGGCATCAATTTCTTGATTCGAAGAAAGAAATTGTATAATAACAGGGACAGATTCTCCAGAAATTACATCGCTTTGGCAAATGATCCGAATATCATCTTGCGATAGTGCAGCTCCCCAATTAATGGTACTAAACAGCAAAGCCACTACAAGTTTTTGTTGCAAGAAAAACAATTTCTTCATGTTAGATTCATATAGTACTTGTAATCAAAGATAATACATGTTTTATTAAAAATATTGAAGGTTCAATTCATTCCTGGTAATAAAATCACAGTTTGAGAACAGTCTTTGTAATCTGCTGTTTACCAGACACAAATACTAAAAAATAAATCCCTTTTTCTAAATGACCTATTTGGATTGAAATGCAATTGGATTGGGGGCTAATAAAATATACCGATCTATTTGAAATCCTTTGCTGAACTCCACGGACAGAATAGACTCGCATTTCCCAATAACTTGGGAAATACCCTTCCATCCTAACAAATAAATGGTTTGAAGCAGGGTTCGGATAAACAACTACATTTTCCTTACTCATACCACCAGTCTCCACCCCATCACTCCCATTATTACTCTGCTTTGGTGTTGAAGGATCAAAATAAATCCATTCTGAGGCTCCATCTGTTTTGCGTCCGAATGAAATATTTGCAGACTGGCTTGGATATGTCAGGGAATCCAAATAATGGAATAAACCATCCTTCTTCTGAGATAAACCAACAAATTCACCTCCCCCGGCTAGCTGGAAGTTGGTATGCAAAGCACCTAATTCAGGACGGGCTGAAGGTATAACAAGAAGAAACCCTCTGGGTGGAATGGCGGTGACTTCAGTGTTATCAGATGGAATCAGCCAACTATCAGGACTATCACTTCTATCCGTCAGATACAGGCCTGCAATGTTTATTACATGATCATTAGAATTATATAGCTCAATCCAATCATCATACATACCCGATTCATTCAGATAGGCAGAGGTATTCCGTGCCATAAACTCATTGATAAACAAACCGGTGATTAGATCAGAGCCTCCACCCGCAGTATTCGTACTCCCCGGAGTTGAGTTTTCAGAAAAGACAGTCCAGTTATCGGTTCCATCCGGATACCTTCCAAAAGATTCATCAGCCTGAACATCTGGATATGTGAGTGTATCTATCCAAGAATATTCGCCGTCTTTAAAATATGATAAGCCAAGATCCTCACCAGAACCAGACAAACTGAAATCTGCATGCACTGGGCCCAAAACAGGCTGATTGTCAACCCATATTAGCTTATAGGCATATGCATTTACAGTGGTCTCAGAGGAATTACTTGTTGGTATTTTCCATTTCTCCGGCTTGGTAAAATCATCGGTCAGAAACAATCCTCCCAGATCAATCGCTTCGCTTCCGGGATTATATATCTCCAGCCAATCTCTGAAATATCCATCGCTATCCATAAAACTACCACGATTAACAGGCATTACTTCATTGATTGACAATACCGGAAGTTCTGATCTAGCTTCAAAATGAGCAGTTAAAGCTCCATCGCCTGAAAACCTGCTAAGTGGAAATTGTTTCCCAAAATATACTTCGGGCTCACTATCGCCTTCAATCTCAATACCCCGAAGTCCTAAATTAAAAGTCAAATCTGAACTCTCAGAACTAACCTGATGCACCTCAACTGCAAGAACATTTTCTCCACTGAATAAATATTCTGAGGAGATAATGTAGGAATAATACCTGGTTTCATCTTCAGCGTTTACTCCCTCCAGGGCCAAGGTATTAAAGCTCACATTCTCCGGCATATTAGAACTGACAATCTCATGTCCATTGAGGTAGACAAGTGCTCCGTCATCCCTTACCAGATCAACAATAAGTTCATCCCAGTGATCTGCATTCGCAAGCTGAAAATGCAACCTGAAAAGATATGTAATGAACTTATTGCCGGAATCTCCTCCAAAGGATATTTCCGTGCAAATTGAGGGATCATTGTATCCTAATGTTGCACAACCTTCAGGCCAGTTACTGTCATCAAAATCAGCATTTTTCCACGCTGACCCCGGATCAACTCCTGTATCATAATACATCCAGATATCATCAGGGTAAACAAGATTCATAGTGTCTCCGGATGGAGTATCAGGTAAATATGTCCACTTTGTAAAACTGCTTGAGTAATTCTCAACCGCCCTTATTGACACACTTTGATCAGATAACAGATCTACTATAGTATTGCTTTGTATTGACCATTCTTTTCCAAACTGGATTTTTCCATATCCGGCCGGCTCAAGCTCCAGTGAAAGCCTGATCGGACTTCCAAGATCATAATAATCAGCCAGAAAGCTTGTCATGTAATCTTGACGCTCATTTGCAAAATTGATAAAGCGCTGCAAAAAACCTGACCATGATTCATAACTCTCTAACCATGGGGTTTCCAGATAGACTCCCCCGGATGTGGTAAAAGTCCAGCCATGATGACCATACCAGCGTTCAATATGACGAGGCATTTCCGGGGCAATATTGGCCTGAAGACTGTCTATCACATGTAAAATCCGCTCTGTAGAGAAAGTAGTAGCAAGATGGTACTCCATTTTAGAAAGAAATTCATTTCTAAATTCAGCATTTTCCATCAGTCCACGAAAAAGGTCGGTTGACCCTTCATAATATGGATCAGGGTCAGTAACCCACTCAACAGAATTCTTCCAGAAATCAGTAAAAGCAAGATCTGTATCAAAAAGTATCCATCTGAATTTCCCCTCATCTCTTCTGGGGCGCCAGTACTTAATATTACCGGCCGGCCAGTCATGGTTTGCATAAAAAACCTGCGTGAGATAGTAAGAAATATACTCCCCAATTTGCATCCGCTCCTTAGCAAAAGAATAATTCTCCTCAATACTCATGTCATGTCCTCTGACAAAAGTGATCAATTCGCTGTATGCACTGAAATCACCCTCACGAACATCGTGTTGCTGCGAAATTAAGTCGATATTATCCTTATCCACTCTATGATTTTCCTCTAAATAATCATCTCCTACCTTTTCTCGAATATTATGAATACCCCAATATTGTCCGTTAATAAACAGGATAGCCGGACGATAAGCATTGTAATCTATATCCATCTGTCTTGATACCAGACTGGCCATTAAACCATCAGCCAACATCGTTTTGGCCCAATCGTTGCCTGAACTTCTCAGAACAATTTCATTGAATGAAGAAATTTCCTTATCCTCAAAAAAACGATAGGAGAATTTTTTTTTGCCATATTCACTTCTGGCAATGAACCTTAGTGATTTTTGACTTGCTGTTCTGGTAAGAGCTCCGGCAATCTTCATTCCGGCTCCCTGTTCAATCTTCTGTTTCCTGTCAGCCTCCCAAAACTGAATAAAGCATGGCCTTTCCCAATCTTGCCAGAAATTTCCATTTCCCCAACCCCAGACATAATCTTTCCCTTTCACATATATTCCGGTTTCCTCATCGAACAAATTATCTGGATCAGTAATCAGACTAAATACTGGTAAAGTTGTGGCTTCATTAATAAAAATAGTAAGGTTAGAGATCCCAGAAGTGGCATAACCCGATTGCGTTTGAAGAGCTCTTACAACTGTTGTCTGAGAAAAGGAAAGAGGAGTCAGATATTCAGCCGAATTTGGAGTTGGAATAGAACCATCAATGGTATAATACACTTTAGCCTGAACAGATTGCTTGCTGATTTCAAGAGTCTGGGTTTCTTCATAGAACCCACTTTCCAGAGAATAATCAGGCAGAGCTGCAACAATATCAGTACTTCCAGAATTGGAGGTGCCGGGTGAAGGGTTTTGGAAAAACACCCAGTTCTCTGAGCCATCAGTTTGCCTGCCATAAGAAATATCCTCAGATTGCTGCTGAAATTCTACCTGATCAATCATCTGTCCACCAGGGTTGCTGAGCATTACCAATTCTCCGCTTTTTCCTAAGCGAAAATTGGTATGCAAGCCATCATTCTTATTATCGCACCAAATAATCAGAAAGGAATGAGATGGAATCACTGTTGCATCAGGGAAAACCCACCTTTTGGGTTCAGCCATATCATCAGACAGATAATAACCGGATAAGTCGAGTGAGGAGGTGCCTTCATTGTACAATTCGATCCAATCTCCAAAATCCTGATAATCAGGATCTGCCAAAACGGTCAGATTATCAGCCAGAATCTCATTAATCATGATCTGAGATTTTGTCTGTACTGCAACGCACAGAAGTATGGTCAGAATGACAAATCGCATATTTTCTACTTCAACTCTTTCAATGAAGTAAAGTTAAAGGCTTTAATAACAACTTCAATATCCTTCTTTTTCGCAGGTCCTCTGGAATTATTCAGCCATAAATTTATTCTCACATGAGTATTTCTGTGATTTGGGATCATTGATTTTGTATAAATCCAGCTTTTCATCTCAGGATAATCCCCGATACTGTTATAGTGTCCGTGAAAACTATGGAAATAAATTGCATCAGGCATCCATAAGAATTCATGAGTACTGAAACCACCCTGTTGAGACATTCTGAATCGGTAAATATTTCCGGGAATTGTGTATGGCTGAACAACGTATTGTGCATTTGGAGAGGCGGGATTTCCCCAACGGGAAATCTCGATATCAATTTCATTATTATGCCTTCCTCCAAGCGTTCGCCATGTGAACAAACCAAGTACGGCATTTGGATCAAGCTTATCTACAGGTGACGATAATTGGAAGGAGTATTTACCATAGCCAAGTGCCTCTTTACAAATAATTTCAGAACAGATCCAATTACCATTTACATTTCTAATAGTCATGTGCAAAAGTCCATGCTCATCAACCCATACTGATTTGCGATTAGCTGAAAAGAAATTTGGTCCAGGTCCCTGTTTGTGTTTTGCATGTTTAACATCCCATGTCAGACCTGACCAATATATGCTTGTCTGATCAGAGGATTCAATAACGGGCTGTATGGTTTTACACCCGGAGAACAGTAGTACTAAAACAAATGTAGAGTAAGCAACATAAGCAAAACTATTCAGATTTCTTTTCATCTGCTTTTAGCTCTTTGTAGTAAGTACGTAAAATCTTTTTCATCATAGGACGATAATAATTGTAGAAGAATTTAGTCCTTTTCAAAAGAATCTGGTCATAAAACAAGAAATCAACCACACCTGAACCTGCAAAATATGCAGTTCTGTTCATAAAAGGATTATCTGAAAAATCAGCTCCAAAATAATAATACGGAGATGGTCCGGTAGATTCCATCATAGCAGGGAACTTATGAGGAATACCACTCGCTTTTAAGATACTATCTCCTTTCTCATTGGGTTCAATAATAAAGCTCGAAATAATCAAGTTGCTATCGTTTAGTGGCAATGAAATATCAAACCAGAATGGATAGTGTACTTTCTTCGGCAGCTTGTATTTTTTCCGGCCGTACTTACTCGTATGGATATATGGTATTTCAACATTCAGATGAGTTTTCTCTTCCAGAATTTCAATGCGCTCATCATCCTCATAAGCAAATACAATTCCAGCATCTTTAAATGGCCACTTTCCCCCATGCTGTTCCATATAATTATCAATTACCCACCTCGGTAATTCTTTATTTATAAGAGTATCCAGAGGATCAAAATACCTGCCCACCCAACCTGACCATCGGATATTTAACAGGTCTCCTGCTTCTTTTCTAATGCTACCAGAGGTTGGATGATGATAATAATTAAACTCAGCAAGTATTAATTTTTGCTGTTCTTTCATTTTTTTAAGAAGATGCAAATCATTTTTCTGCATACCCCCATAGATTGTTGGTGAACGCTCTTTCCACAGAGTTGTATCCTCATACCATTCATTTCTGTACATTCCATACATATCGGTATAATAGACCATATCCTTTTGATACGCAATAGAATCAACCTGCGCAAGAGAAAAAGAATCAAGATCTACAACAAAGTATGCTTTACTTCTCTCTATCGGAAAGAAGCCAAAGTAATCATTCTCAATCCTATATAATTTCTTATCTGGTTTACTATACTTATGGTGTGTCAGCATCCAGTTAAAGGAGCGATGTTCATCTCCCTTGCTGAACAAAACGGTTTTATCCATTATAAACACATCCATTGGTTTTACCGGCACGGAAAGCCAGATAAGAAAACTCCATAAGGGAGTGAGAAGGAAAAATACAACGACGTTACGGGTGACCCTTTGTTTGTTCATAAATAATAGACCTAAATATAAGAGAGACCTAAATTCCTTTACTTCATAAATGTAATGAAATTGCGAATTATGACAATACTGTCAATCTGAATCCTTGATCCAATTTACCAAACCTTTCTTGTTAATAATTTGCATCAGCTTATCCGGAAGGGGTTCAAAATTGAAATGCTTATTCCCGATTATAATAATTCCCTCATCGAATTCTATTCCCACTGTATCTCCTGATTTGTATGCATCAACAGCTTCAGGGTGTACGATAAGAGCTAGTCCCTGATTAATGGATGAGCGATAAAAAATACGATTTGTTGAACGTACAATTACCGCCTTAACTCCTGCATAGGCCAGCCCTACAGCTGGGTGTTCACGAGAGCTCCCACATCCAAAATTATCTCCGGCAATAAGAATATCTCCGGTCTTAACAGAGGGTGAAAAATCAGGATCAAAACCTGCAAACAGATGAGGCATAATAGCTTCACCATCAGAGCTCAATACACTGTAGGTCAGGCTACCTGCAAACATCTGATCAGTATTCACGTTGTGCTGATCCTGATAATTCCAAACGGCATTACTACGCCTTGATTCGCCTGCCGGAATCTCAGGGGTAATACTTTCACCACGGTCGGCTGTAAAGATTTCATTTCCCTGAATTTCTCTTGGATCAGTAATAGTTCCATTCAATGCAGAGCAAGCTACAGTTGCAGGCGATGCCAGATATATTTCAGACTTAGGATTGCCCATTCTACCCTTAAAATTTCTGTTTGCAGTACTGATAACTGTATATCCATCAGCAGGAATTCCTTGTCCGGTACCCAGACAAGGGCCGCAGGAAGAACTCAGAAAGTTAGCACCTGAATCGAGCAGATTTGAAACCAAACCTTCCTTAATTGCCTGTTGATAAATTTCTTTTGAAGCCGGAATAACGAGAAGCTGAAAACCAGATTTAATCTGCTTTCCCAATAAAATTGCAGCAGCTATTCTTATATCTTCTATCCTGCCATTTGTACATGTTCCGATCAAACCCTGATGAACGGTTTTGCCTATTACCTCGCTAATTCCCTTTACATTATCAACGTTATGAGGAGCTGCCACTAAAGGATATAGTTCAGAAAGATTAATTTCCAACTCCTTTACATATGAGGCATCCTCATCTGCCCAGAATCCGACAGCATCCTCTTTCAAAAACTCTAAGAGGACCTTATCTGGCGGAAAAACGGCATTCTTTGCACCCATTTCAGAAGCCAGGTTAGCCAGGGTCATCCTGTCGGATATCGACAGGCCATCAACACCATCACCATGATACTCGATAGACAAATAATCAGCTCCGGCTGAGCCAATTTTCCCAATTATGTACAACGAGATATCTTTAGCAAAAACGCCATCGGGCAATGATCCGTGAAGCGTTATTTTCATACTTTCAGGCACTCTGAACCATGTTTCACTTTTCTTCCATAATCCGGCAGACTCGGTACGATCAATGCCAGCAGCAAAGGCATTAAAAGCTCCGGCAGTACAAGTATGTGAATCTGATCCAACGATTACCATTCCGGGCCTGGCATGATATGACATAATCTGATGACAAATTCCACGTCCGGCATCATAGAACTTTGACACCCCCTGATCCTTAACAATATTCCTGATATCCTGGTACTGAGAAGCAAGCTTGGCACTTGTTGGCGGAGCATTATGATCCAGCACGATCAGTAACTGATCAGGATCGGCAATTTTCTCTCCACCCATTTTCTCAAATGTCTTGTGAATACTGGCTGTATTATCGTGGGTCAGAATAATATCAGGTCTTTTAAAAACGATTGCACCAGCAGGTGCTCCGAGGATTTTTTCTGCGAAGGTATTTTTCATGATTTGAACAAGAATATTATTGTGGAAAGATAAAAAAAAGGCTGCAGAAAAACTTACTCAAACATCTCCCCCAATTTCCGGATCCATTTCCTGCTAATTGGCAGAGCAACATCAGTGTCACCAGTTTTGAGGATACACAAGCCTTTTCGTCTATTAACCTGCGTGAGATAATCTGTGTTGACTATTAAAGATCGACCAATTCGGCAAAATACCTTGCTATCTAACAGGGCTTCAATTCTTGCCAGGTTGGATGTAATCAGCTTTCTGCTGCCATTACGCATATGCATTTCTGAATAATTCCCATCCGCCTTTATGTAAACCACTTGCTCAATCTCGACAACAAAAAAACCATTCAGAGTATTAAATCGTAAACGGCCACTACGAACCTTACTTTTCTCGCCATTCTTATTATTATCATGCTTACTTCGTGATAATACTTCTAATATTTCAGAACGAGTTACAGGCTTCAGCAAATAATCATAAGCTTGCTGCTTAATCGCTTTTACAGCAAATTGATCATATCCGGTTGTGAAAATAATTTTAGGATCAAGACCCATTAATCGTATTGAATCAACAAGCTCAAATCCATTTTTCTGCGGCATCTCAATATCCACAAATAGCAAATCGGGATTCAAATCTTCAATTTGTGAAAGGGCTTCACAGGGGTCAGAAAATGAAGCTAATAAATTCAACTCTGAGATTCCTGAAATCAGACTTGATAAAACACTTATAGCTTTTGGTTCATCGTCAACAATAACGCATTTCTGAATAATTCCCATATTCGTTCTCTATTTAAAACAAGCCTCCGTTGTTATATATTTCTGTCTGAACCTCAGAAAATGGATTAGCCTTAATACTTTGCCCTGTTTTCAAACTAGTTACATCTCCGGTTTCAAAGTTAACCTGAATCTCATCACCTGTACCTAATTCCAGTTTATCAAGGGAATCATATGTCAGAATCGGGAACGCCGCATTAATAGCATTGCGTTCGTATATTGCCCCGTAGCTTTCAGCAAGAATACAAGAAATGCCGAGAGCTTTGAAACAGTCAACTGCTTGCTGTCGCGATGATCCGCTCCCAAAATTCTTTTGTACTACAACAATATCACCCTTTTGTGCTTCCTTTGCGAAGCTTTCATACCCCTTCAGATTATCAAAGGTATACTGGCCCATTTCCTGCAAATCAGTGATTGATAAATACCGGTTATGAAAAATCATATCAGTATCAATATTATCCTCCCGGATATACCAAACCCGACCAGAAACCAAAAGAGGCTTCTCAATGTCATTAGATAAGGTCTCACTTCTAACCTGATCTTGAGCCTTGAGCCCTGAGCCTTGAGCCTTGAGCCCTGAGCCTTGAGCCTTGAGCCCTGAGCCTTGAGCCTTGAGCCCTGAGCCTTGAGCCTTGAGCCCTGAGCCTTGAGC
>JAYEFL010000168.1:0-2961 GCA_034658635.1 Bacteroidota bacterium
CCAGTGCTATATGGAATGATTGATCCTTTTGCCGAAACGAATCAAATCAGAATTAGCAGGGTGTTTTTTGGTGCAAATGGCATAAATAATAGTTTGCTTTCCAATGACTCCATTTCTTTTAGCAGCGTTGATGTAATACTTGAATTGACCGATCTGAACTATATATATTACTCGATGGAGCTTGAAGCATGGCTTATTGAGAAAGATTCTGGTTTGTTTTCCAATGAGCCATACATCGCTTATGAATTGTCGGCTATTCCCATGAACCGGTTTTTTTCTTCAGTATCTCAGGAAGGATTTACTCATTTAAAACTTCAGGTTGTTTCTGACGATCTAAAGGAACCTGCTGTCGTTATCGAAAAGGTTTTCAAGCAACCAAAGATTATCCAGCCCTCCAGATATGAAACTCAACTTAGACTGTATTCTACATCCAAACGATCCACATTAATATGGGATCCTCCTGAGGATGCCGGTTATCATGAGGTAAGCTTTGAGGTCTGTTATAATGAATTGGTGGATGGTATTGTTATTAGCAAAATGATTCAATGGTCTCTCACCTCTCCAATACTCAGTTTAGATAATACTAAGCAAATGGTAATAGATGGAGATAGGTTTATGAGAAGAATATCCATTAAGCTGTCAGGACAGCATAGTCAAAATATTAAGAAATTGACTTCTGTAACTTTGGAAGTTTTGTCGGGTAGCGAAAGTGCCAAAGACTATTTTAAATCTTATAGCATAGCTGCCGATCATAACGGACAACCTATTTCAAATGTTATTAATGGTTTGGGGGTAATTGGTGTATACACAAAAGCCAGCATGACAGATTTAGAGTTAACGGCAAGAGCTCTTGATTCTTTGGTGTCAGGCCAGATTACAAGACATCTGCGCTTTGTTAAGTATGATATTGGAGGTGTCGGGGGTGAGGTCTAACGAAGATTCCCATCCAGAATCTTATTTTCTCCTTCTTCAAGATCCAGTTTAATAACTTTTGCCCCATATCTGATTGTGCACGGGTTTCCGAGTTTAGATAGAATTGTTACTTCCTTTAGTTTGCCGTTTTTCCATTCCATATCTATCTCATGTCCTCCACGTGCCATTAGCCCGCTTATCTTCCCATCCGGTAATTCATCTGGAAGATAGCAATAGGAAAAATTTCCCAAAAGAAAAAGCTATGCCCACCTCCCACCTGGCTGGCATAGCTTCGTCGTTATCGTCAAAATAGTGGGAAACAATAACTTTACACAGTTCAAAGATGGAAAAAATGATGTAATAAAAGTTACATTTTTTCTGTCTGAATATCAGCAGCTTGCGTAAAACATGACAAAAATCATGTATGGGGAGCTAAACCACGTATCTCAATTGTTATAGTTAATATGGTGGGAAACAGTAAATTTACACAATACGAAAATGACTTTTAATTATTATCATTTGTCAAATCCTTAATATGAGTATTATGGGAAGTATGGGGATACATTTCCCCATACTTTTACTTTTTCAAACAACTTTCCTTGAGCATGAGCTGGAAATTGATTAAACAACTATTTATCCTACAGGTCATTCTATTATCATCATCATGTGATAATGAAGTAGATGTGATTGATAAGGTCAACAGTAAACCTGTCATTTACTCCTTATTGAATATTAATGACACTGTTTATTCGGTTTCATTAACCAAAACTTTTGTTGGAGATACCAATGTTTATGTTCTTGCCAGCAACCCGGATAATGTTTTCTATTCCTCTGCAAATATTTGGCTTGATGGATTAGCGGGGGATAGCATTATTTGGTCAACACAATTCTATCTTTCAGATCTGGTTAAAGACAAAGGTATTTTTCCACAGGTATCTGGATACCTATACCTATCGGATGCAGTAATTAATAAAATTAGTGAGGATGGCTATTTTTTCGATTCCTATAGTGAGATTGAAAGATTTAGATTATCGATTGATATTGAAGGCTCCATGTCCGTTATCTCAGCAATAGTACCGGTTTATCATCCAAATTTCTTTTTGTCACCATATAGGGTACATAAAATTAGCTTATATGGCCGTGAAGATTTTGAGGTTGTAATTGCATCAACGAAGGGTTGTTCCTATAGACAACTCAACATGAGGGTTCGGTATTATGAAAAGCTTATTGGTCAGGAGGATTTAGAGAATAGAGAATTGGAGTTTATTGTTCGGAAAGATTTACAGGTTGTCGATAAAACAAGTATTGCCCGCATTCCGGCAGATTTCTTCTTTAATAAACTGGTAGCCAATATGCCAATTGTTGACAATTTACAGTATAGAAGGTTTCGGGATTTTGACTTGTTGATTTATTCAGCTGATGAAATTTATGATAATTATACTGAAACATACATATATACAACAGATTTAGCAAGACCAGCATGGTCAAATTTTGAAAATGGGATTGGTATCTTTTCATTGATATTTACGGGAAAATTAGAAGGATTCACTTTCGATCAAAGGACAATTGATTCGTTAGCCCTGAGCCCGGTGACTCAAAGCCTGAAATTCGTAAGATGGCAATAATCTGTTCGTTATGTTTTCATGCACAACTATCATGCTCCCACACATCAATAGATCGGGTTGCAGTCTAACGAAGGTTCCCATCCGGTGTGTCCTCCTCCATGCTTGAGCCAGAGTTTTTTTGAGTTCCTCGTGAGATATTGTTTGTTGGTATTATGTGTTATGAAAAAGCTATGCCCACCTCCCACCTGGCTGGCATAGCTCCGTCGTTATCGTCAAAATAGTGGGAAACAATAACTTTACACAGTTCAAAGATGGAAAAAAATAATTCATAATAATTGCAATTTTTCTGTCTGTATATCAGCGACTTGTACGAAACATGACAAAAATCATGTATAGGGGGGGGCGGTAACCTTATGACCTTTCCAGGGATTAACTAGTAGAAGCACTCTCAATTTCCTGTATGAAATTGAATCATGATAACTGC
>JAYEFL010000169.1:0-2961 GCA_034658635.1 Bacteroidota bacterium
CATGCCAACATGTTTGATACCCACCCACCCTTTCAAATAGATGGAAATTTTGGCGGAACAGCAGGTATT
Source organism: Bacteroidota bacterium (assembly GCA_034658635.1). Taxonomy (GTDB): domain Bacteria; phylum Bacteroidota; class Bacteroidia; order Bacteroidales; family UBA12481; genus JABHCC01. Next base: position 70 of record JAYEFL010000169.1, read on the forward strand.
GCAGAAATGCTACTGCAATCTCACGCAGATGAAATTCATCTATTACCAACCCTTCCGAATGAATTACCGGATGGAAAGATAACAGGACTAATGGCGCGAGGAGGACATGAGATAGACATGGATTGGAAAAATGGCAAACTCCAGGAAGTGAAAATTCTATCTAAACTCGGAAACCCATGTGTAATCAGATACGGAGCAAAGGTTATCAAACTGGATCTTGAAGAAGGAGAAAGCATGATTCTGGGCGGGAACCTTCGTTGACCTCACCCCCGGGGGGGGGGGGGTAAGAAAGGACTTGTTTTCTATCACCATCGACTAAACTTCAGGTGCTTAGTTATGGATCCTAATGCGAGTGAATCCATGGATTGTTGTGATAAAGTAATACCAGTTTTTTCCGTTTTGCTGTAGGCTGCAAATAGTCCTATTCCCCCTTCTATATTGCTAAGCATATTTTCAAACAGATCAGACCGATAATGCAGTGATGCAAAATATTCATAATATGCTTGATCAATTAGTTGTGATCTAATTGTAATCGACTTAAATTGGCGATGAGTGACTCTGGGATCATCTGGAATTCGATTCTTCATAAAGGGATAGAACCACGATGCTGACAAATGTAATGAATCACTGACGGAAGGTTGCCCATAAGTTGCTCCCCTTTGAATTGTATAAGCAATTGTCTTATCAAGCCATTGTCTATCTATCTTATCTAAATAGTTAATAATGATTGAAATATTTTTGGAGAAATTCGCATTTGCTCCATATATAACATACGTTGGCACCAATCCAAAAAGATTAATCTGATCATTAGCTCGGATATTAGTTCTAATGCCAGGCCTTGGAGGGATAAGGGTTTCGGCAATAACGGACTGGTCTATTGCAGGAATATAGATGGTAAGATAATAATGGATCTTTGGATGAACATAGGTGGGCATTAGTGTAATTCCTCGAGTTTGATACAGGATATTTGGTTCTGTAAAAAAAACTCCATCCTCTTTTTCATTGCCAACAACTTCTACAAAATGAACTCTCTCAATTACAGAGCCATTATCCGATCTCAATTCAAGCTGAATCGTAACATTCTTAAAATATTGAGAGTCTGGGATTTTAGCTTCATCCCAAGGGCTTGATTCTGAGATAAAACTTTTTGTTAATCTGATGTGATGAATGCTGTCATCCGGGCAAAGAATCCCATATACAATTGGCGTAGGATCAGAATAATGGATCATATCAAGTTCGTTATTACATGCTCCCAAAAATAGGCAGCATATAATAAGCAATGTAATGTACTCTATTCCTTTACGCATCTTATTGGTAGAGCAATTTTTTTAAATGTAAAGGGGCCCCAAGCCTCTCTCCAATTCACCGTTTTTGCAGCAAATGGATCGTAATCTGATATAGTTACAAGCCCAGCCTCAGTTGTATATCTTGCCCATGATGAGAAATGATCAAATCTTTCGTTGCCATTAATCCAAAAATTACCGGCTATTCGCTGATTATCCCATATTACAGATGAATAATAGTACTTTCCTCCAGTTTGAATATCAATTCCAAAAGTTCCACTTTCTCCTAAGAACTCCTTATATCTGGATCCAAACCACATAAGGTTATTAATGTGATAGATATCATCTATAACTGGCAACCTCCAACCTTGTGGACATATTCCTGATGAATCATTTTTCAAATAATATGTAGCTTCGTTCCAGGTATAGAAGCTTCCATATGTATTATCTGATGGCGGTTGACCTTGATATTGATAGTTTTCTACTACATCATTATCTTTTGGAAATTGATTAGGGCTGAGGGTAAATCCATAGTTAAGATTCTCTGCCATCCACCATTGTCCATATATTTCAATAGCCTTATATATCTGCTCGTCTCTTTCATCTGTGAATATAGAATCACGAATAACAGGTTGAACAAGTAGAGTCTTGGTTGTTTGATGGGTTTTACCCTCATGATCCATGACTTCTAACTTAATGTATTTTAATCCATTGGAATCAAAGCGCCATTGGTACTTCTTCTGAATCACATATTCATTATCCCAAATACCATCATCATCAATATCCCATCTCAGTTTTAATTGCCATTTTCCTGTTTCTTGATCAGTGGAACTATTGGCATCGAAAATGAAAACTGTTAAAGAATCACCTATTTTAGGAAGAATAGAGAAATCGGCCTGAGGTGATGTGTTGGTGTATTTCTCACACCTCCAAAATGTTAGCAACAAAATAATCAAAAGTAATATTCTATGGATTATCAAGACTATACCAACTGAATGACATTTGTGTTAAAAATGTTCCATCTACAGTCTTAGTAACTGATCCCTCATCAGTATTTATTCCACCACGTGAAACCCAACTGCTGTTTGAATTAACTTTGGTGTAAACCCAGCAATTTGTATGTGCCGAAGACGCAGAGTAATAGAACTTTTCAGTACACAAAAAATACTCTGTTGTTCCAGGTCCTACAGCAATTTGATCTTGTGATTGCACAGTTGACAATTGATCAAAATAATCAGGCCCAGAGACCATCACTTTAATTGCATAAGGACTAGGATCATTTGGAATATTGGTTATCCTTATTGTAGTACCTGTTGGAGCTGGTGTTGCGCTGGTCTCGGATAAAACATCATTACCTATAAAGGATTGCAGGGCAATAAATACTCCAAGACTCAGTATGATCTGAGCAAGTTTCTTATACTTATTTTTCATTTTCGTATTGTGTAAAGTTACTGTTTCCCACTATTTTGACGATAACGATTGAGCTATGCCAGCCAGGTGGGAGGTGGGCATAGCTTTTTCTTTTGGGAAATTTTTCCTATTGCTATCTTCCAGATGAATTACCGGATGGAAAGATAAGCGGACTAATGGCACGGGGAGGACATGAAAT
>JAYEFL010000170.1:0-2952 GCA_034658635.1 Bacteroidota bacterium
ATTTGGGCAGCCTTATTCTCACTTCTTTCTAAAACCGCTGACAAAACAAACTTTGGATGGGCTTTAATCAAAGGTCCGTGAAAAATTCTGCCAGACATACCAAATGAACAAAGACCGCAACTAATTTTTTCCTTCACAGTTTTTTGATAATTTTAGTGAACTTTGATAAGAATCTGAAATTACACTATTTTCAACTTGGAATCAAATGGGATTTAAATATTAATGGTATGGAAAATCAATCAGAAAACCAAGAGTATAATCAAGCCATACTGAGGTATAATTGGGAAAATCTGGTATTTCTTATTGCAGAAGATATTGAAATGAATTACTTATTTCTGGCTGAAGCTTTAAAGAAGACCGGAGTAACTGTTCTTTGGGCCGTGAATGGTCTTCAGGCTGTGGAAATATGTCAGACTACAGAAAAGATTGATATGCTCATTACAGATATTCAAATGCCTGAGATGGACGGATTTGCAGCTACGAAAAAAATATCTCAGTTGCGTCCTGAATTACCCATTATTGGTTACACAGCTTATTCTTATGAGGGTGTTCGTGATAAAATGGTATTGGCAGGTGCCAAAGAGTGTTTAATAAAACCATTTGAGCCTAAGAAGTTGCTCTTAACTATCAGGAAGTATCTTTTTAAGTCCTGAGTCACCTTGTATTAGTTTATAGTGAAGAAATCATATCTACACAAGCAGCTGTCGTTTTTACTAATCGTATTGATTACTATCGGGATGGCAATAAGACTGATATTTCCTCCATATTTTGATATTGGTAAGCTTATTCCTGAAGCGTCATTTACAGATGCTGAACTTTTTAACAGTTTCATCACTGATCCCATTGATGCTCAGAGTCGGTTTGCCCGAAAGGCAATTCTGCTTGAAGGCAGGATAACAGGATTAGATGACGGCATGATTCTTATGGGCAAGGGAATGGAAATGGTAAGGGTTAAACTGATTAAGAACTGGAGGTATCCTGTACCGGAATACCATTACGATGACAAAATCCAGATTAAAGGGATTTGCCAGGGACTTGATCTGACCGAGGTATTAGTTACTCATGCCTTTATAGTAACAGTACGAGAATAGTTCAGCTCTCACTTGAGCCATTGGTCAAGCCACTCAAAAAATGTTCGTTGCCACAGGATCCCATTTTGAGGCGAAAGTACCCAGTGATTCTCTTCAGGAAAATACAGGAACTGAGCAGGTACGCCCACTAGTTTTGCTGCATTAAAGGCTTGCATGCCCTGAGAAACTGTCACCCTGTAATCTTTTTGTCCGTGGATTATCAGAATTGGAGTATCCCACAGATGCACGAATTTATGGGGAGAGCTAGCATAAGTTCTTTGTGCTATAGGATTGTCAAAATCCCAGAAGGCACCACCCATGTCCCAGTTTGCAAACCACATTTCCTCTGTTTCAAGATATTGGCTTTCGAAGTTAAACATGCCATCATGGGCAATAAATGCCTTAAAACGCTTGTTGTGCTTGCCAGCCAGCCAATAAACACTGAAGCCTCCGTAAGAAGCACCAACAGCTCCCAGGCGGTTTTTATCCACATAGGGTTCTGTAGCAAGAGAATCAATTGCTACCAGATAGTCTAACATGTTTTGTCCGCCATAATCTCCGGAGATCTGCTCCAGCCATTCTTGTCCGAACCCGGGCAATCCTCTGCGGTTAGGTGCAACAATAATATAATCGTTTGCAGCCATCATCTGAAAGTTCCAGCGGAAGGACCAAAACTGGCTTACAGTTCCTTGTGGTCCACCCTGACAATATAAGAGTGCAGGATATTTTCTGCTGGGGTCAAAGTTTGGTGGGTAAATTACCCAAACCTTCATCTGCTTGTTGTCTGTGGTTGTTATCCACCTGGCTTCAACACGGCCAAATTTTAATTGCTCCAGTAAACCCTTATTTATCATTGAGATCTCAGTTGCTTCGCCAGTAACAGGGTCAACCGAATAAATCTCATCAGGTTTTGACATTGAATGACGTGTAGCAATTATCTTTCCGGAAGTAGGAAAAATCTGAGCATAATCATGCACTCCTGCTGTAAGCTTATCAATCCTGTCTTCAAGTAAAGTGTATTTGTAAATTTCTTTTGTTGCATGCCTGTCAGAGATAAACCAGATAACTTCGCTGTTTAGACTCCAACTGATGGAATGGACATTCTGATCAAAATTTTCAGTCAGATATTTTTTCTCCATAGTGTTCATATCCATGAGAAAAAATCTGTTTTTATCAGATTCATATCCATCTCTTTCCATGCTTTCCCATGCCAGCCATTTGCCATTGGGAGAGAAAACAGGATTCATATCATATCCCATCATCCCTGTTGTCAGATTTGTTGTATTACCTGTTTTCAGATCGTAGATATAAAGATCTGAGTTTGTCGATAAGGTGTATTCAACACCTTTTTTCTTATGGCATGTGTATACTAATCTGTCTCCATCCGGCGACCAGGCAATTTGTTCCATTCCGCCAAACGGCTTCATCGGAGAATCCCAAAGTTCATCTTTCATTATGTCAAGCAGTTCACTAACCTTGCCTCTTGAGTACTTTGCTACAAATACATGGCTATACGTATCGACCCAAGTGTCCCAATGCCGGTACATAAGATCATCAATGAGCCGTGCATTAGCTTCTGGTAAGTCAGTATGGATATCCTGAACGCCAGGCTCTAGTCCTATCTCCATAATAAAGGTAATATGCTTTCCATTAGGCGAATAGGAGAATCCGCTAAGGCCTTCAGGAATGCCTGAGACAGCTTTTACAGCTGTTCCATCCGGATTCATTTCGAACATTTTGCCAGCACGAAGGAAACCTATTTTCTTCCCGTCAGGTCGCCAAACAGCATTATATTCATTACCCGGAGTGTTTGTTAAGACCGTGCGTTCACCTCCTTCAACCGGCATCACGTAGAGGTCTCTGTAAGAGCGGTTATTCTCTT
>JAYEFL010000171.1:0-2948 GCA_034658635.1 Bacteroidota bacterium
ACTATTTAATCTGCACTCTCTCATAGTGTAAATTATAATCACCAAACTCACCTGGCCTACATGCCTTTCTATCCTCTATCAAACCATATCTCTGATAAGCGGACTGAACATATTCTGAACAAAAGTATAATCTACCATCCATACTTATTTTACCAAACAAGTTAGCAAACACACTTGAATAGTCATACTTCACATCAATCTGTTTCAATCCCCAAGAAGAAATCTGACCACGATACTTATCATACTTCTCTTTCAGCGCATACCAATAAACTGAACCATCAAAATCCTTTATCCTGTTACTCAACAAATGCAACTCAATGCCACTACCAAGAGACTCCAATGTAAACACCCTTGTCTTCAGATCCTTAAATTCATTCAACCTTAATATCAAACTGGTATGATTTACATCCTTTCCAGTCTTCCATCTTATCAACTTACCAATCAAGCTGTTAGACGAAAACTCCAGCATATCCCCTGTCAACATAAACTTCCTGTGTTTCAAATATTCACTCATTCAATCCCCTTTTTCAAAATCTCGTATAACTCTATACACATAACTCTTACTATAAGGTAGATGATACATAATCTCATCAGCATCCATCCCATCCTTATACAAACTTATTATACTCTTCTTAGTGTACCTCTCCAATCCATACTCAACACTCTCACTAAATATATCCACTGAATTCAATATCACTTCCTTCAATACTACATGATTCTGATTCACATACCTCTCAGCTCGTTTACATAGCTCCTCACAAGTATCTCGTTTATCACACGTTTTACATAACTTCATCATTGACCCCATCTAAACAACTTCCTAAACTTCTTATTATCCTTCATAACCTGAAACAACCCTTGTGCAAATGTATGAATCCCATCTCTGAATACATCTGAATCCACAAAATCATTATTAAGCATAATCAAAATACCAATAAGCAGACCAGTCTGAACATAATCATCACACATAGTATCCTTGCTACCAACGGAAATTGTCTGACTAATCTGATTCACATCCACATAAGTCTTGTTTATATCACCAGCAAACTCATGACCATATCGTACCCAATAATCAAACCCAACTAACTTAACCTCATCTGGGAAGTTAAACAGGTCATTATCATTAAATATCTGAAACAAATACTTACTGACAGACTTTATAACCTCCTCCTCAAACACATAACCACAATAAACAAAATCAATAAAATGCAATACCTCATGTAACAAAGTCTCAATAGAACACTGAGCATGTAACTTGTCACTATCATATCTCTTAACCACATTAATCAAATTAGACATAGGAATACAAGTACCAACATTATCAACACAAGAATCAAACTGATCATACAACCTAACATCAACCTTATGCCCACCAATTTTAATATTCATTAACATCTCCTTTAATCATTTAATAACTACTGTAACATAATATATCCAACTTGTCAAGAATTATTTCACATAAATAAAAAAATAACCCCGGTAGAATTAAAAACCATCATTCACCAAAAATCATAACCCACTGAAATACTTACAACTATTTTTTGCAACTGCAGAATACCTCAAAAAACAACCCCAAAACTGCGCATATCACAAGCAGATATTTACAAAACAAAAAATAACCCCGAGTAGAAAATCTCACAGTCAATAATATCCGATACTTACAGACTGCGGATTCCACAACCTTCTTGTTGAAAACACATACTGTCTGACAACTTTATCAACTCATTGAGCCTTCAGGGATTAAACGTTCTCACTCAGACTAATACCTGAGTATGCCTCAATACATAAAGCGTACTACAGAAGGTTTAAATTAGATATATGGCTTGTTTCAGAAGGGTTTCAAAATTATATAAAAAATTTTTTTACTTATGTGACCTATGAGATTCAGCCTCTTGTTTCTTCAGCCTGTTTCCTGTTTCTTCAGCCTGTTTCTTGTTTCTTGTTTCTTCAGCCTGTTTCCTGTTTCCTGTTTCTTCAGCCTGTTTCTTGTTTCTTGTTTCTTCAGCCTGTTTCTTGTTTCTTGTCAAGCAAAAGGTTTCAAAATTATATAAATTTTTTCAGCCAGCTAGAAGTGATTCAGATTCTAAATGCGCTCCAATTACTGAATGCTGACCATTCAGTAAACAGTGTTCAGCCATTAAATCCAGGGCAGTCAATGAATAAAGTGTATTCATTGAGTCCAGTCCGGGCACTGAATCTCATTCAGTCTTTAGTTATTCTCCCCAGTCCAGATCATGTAGAGAAGAGAAAAACATGGAAGAAGAAGCAAACTAGCATACTGAACCTTGTTCATTAAATCCTGGGAGCACAAAAAGTAAATTAAATTAATTAAAAGAATTTTGTTTTTCGCTTGACAAGTGGTAATCAGTCCTATAGAGTAATTATCAAGGTGGCAAACTCGCCGCTCAACGCCGGTTCTATACCGGCATAGAAAGGGAGGAGTATTATGAAAGAAGTTTTACCGGCAAGAAACTATCAACATCTGAAATCCGTGCTGTCTAGTTTAGAAGACAGCACCGACTGTTCAGTCTCCCTGAGGGGGGAGACTGTTAATTTTTGGAGCAGAAATGCTGCTCCGAAAAATCAGGGAGTTTCTATGACATTCGGTCATGGAGTTCCTGGACTTGCCATTATTGACAACGGCAAGTTCAGAATACTTTGTGTTGGCAACGGCACAAAATTTGCTATAGAAAGTGATAGCGTGCAGGTTGAAATCCCTGCACGCTATCTGAAAAGACTTTTCGAGTTCCCCGCTTCAGCCCCCGCCTGGGTATCGGGGATAGTCACCGTCGGATGGGCTAACGAGTTTTCCGGATTCCGCCCTGTTTCCGGTAGGCCCACATTCAATCACTATGGAAACATAGTGATTGAGTATTGGGGGCAGGCAGGGAAGCAGAAACAGGTTTTCCCTTTTGGGGAACCTACAAACTCCGGTTTTGAGGCCGGAG
>JAYEFL010000172.1:0-12396 GCA_034658635.1 Bacteroidota bacterium
AAACCGTTGCTAAGCTCTCAAAATCGATGAATATTGAAGGAATGGAAAACCTTGAAAAAATAGAAAAAGAGTTTCCGCTGTAAAGCAATTTCTACAACATATTATCCGGGTTATTTATAAAACGCCACATGAAATATCATGAGGCGTTTTTTATGCAATCAATTGCCTATTTTTGTCCTCATGATTTTTATTCAAAAATTCAGGTTGCTATTGCTGGTTTTGTCCCTGCTTATACTAAGCCAGAATGTATACTGCCAATATTTCTCAACCGGTATTGATCCTGTTCGCTTAAAATGGGAGCAGATCAACCAGAAAGGATTTAGGTTTTTGTATCCTGAGAATAGTAAAGATCAGGCAATGGCTTTTTCTGGTTTACTGACACACGGGATTGAGTCAATTGGGGCTTCCATGAAGCATATACCACGAAAATTCCCACTAATCCTTCATCCATATTCTGCCACCTCTAATGGTTGGGCAATCTGGGCTCCCAGAAGAGTTGAACTGTTTCCACGCCCTCCGGTTATCGGAGGGGCAGAATCTTATGCTGATCATTTATTGATCCATGAAGTTCGACACATAGTACAAATGGATAAGCTTAATACAGGCATAACTAAAATTGCTTCTTATTTATTAGGAGACCAGGCTGTAGCTTTAGTTGTAGGCTTGCAATTGCCAAGTTGGCTTATGGAAGGAGACGCGGTTCTTACTGAAACTCTGTTAAGTAATTCAGGAAGAGGTCGACAAGCAGCTTTTACCGAGAAACTAAGAGCATACTGGCTTGACGATGAGGGTTGTATGTACGATAAAGCGCTTTTTGGTTCATATAAGGAATTTGTGCCAAATTATTATGTTTTTGGTTATCATTTGATTTCCATGGGAAGACTTTTGGGAGGCCCGTATATCTGGTCTGATGCTATAGAGGACATGGGCAGACGGCCCTACAGGTTTGCTAATCTTTCACGCCACCTGAGAAAGGATATAGGATTAAATCAAAAAGAGCTGTACCAGAAAACCAGATTCTGGATGACTTCTTACTGGAAGAATCAGACTGACGAGCCGTTAAACCCTCCTGTGATGCTTCCTGTCAATGAATCAGATGACTATGCTAATTATATTAAACCTCTGGAGTTAAACTCAGCTGATTTTATCCTTCTGAAAAAATCATTACGGCAAATACCTGAATTTGTCAGGCTAAATGAAAATGGTGATGAAGAGCATATCCTTTATCCTGGCTATGTTGAATCGGGATCTTATTGTCTGAAAAATAACCAGATGGTTTGGGCAGAGCAAAATCCTGATCTTAGGTGGGATCACAGATCTTTCTCCAATTTGTACGGCTACGATTTTCTGACCAGAAAAAAAAGGCAGATTACTAATGGCAAACGATTGTTTGCTCCTGATCTTGATTCTGAAGGTTCCAGAATTGTATGTCTTGAATATTTGCCAAATGGAACAAATAATTTACTTATTCTGGATGCTTTTTCAGGACAAGTGACTCAACGCGTATTACCTCCGGATCAGGATGTTTTCCAACAACCGTTCTGGGGTATGGATGGGGATATCTGGATGTTTACTACTGGTAAGTTTGGAAAAACGATTTATAGATATAATCTTACTGGAAATGAATTAGTTGAAGTTGCTCAGATAGGCTTCAAGGAAATTTTTAGTCTGGTTAAAATAGGTCCTGATCTATTCTTTATAGGTCCTTCTGGAAGTACTAATGTGGTTTATGGCTTAAACCTGAAGACACAGAAATTGCGAATAGTTTCTAAAGATCCATATGGGATTAATTATCTGAGTACTGGAAAAAGAGGTCTGTTCGCTTCAGTATATAGAGGCAATGGTTATAAGCCGGCCTTAATTTTGAACGAAGCAGAGGGAAGTCTTGTCGACATTGTTGAAGACCTTGACGATCCTATCCTGCCTTTATTAGCGAGGGTTCCAGGTGAAGAAGCTCTGAGTATTCAAAAAGATAATGAGAAATACGTCTCAAAAAAGTACAATAAGGCTTTCCATTGGTTCAAATTCCACTCTTGGGCACCAGCGTCTTTCGATGTGTCAGGATATCGTCTCAGACCTGGACTAATGCTGCTTTCTCATAACGAATTAAGTACTGTGCAGACAACTATTGGAGCTGAGTATAATATTTCGCCTGGCCGTATGGAATACTATACTTCTACGAAATTTATCGCCTGGTATCCTGAGGTCAATCTTTCTGCCAGAACCTATCACGATCAGGGTAATTTCAATCGTTTTTCAAGCGATACTTCAAAAGTTCAGGTCGATTATCAGTATTACAACATTGCTTCAACAATAAGTGTTCCTCTTGATTTTTCATCAGGAAGATGGTACAGGGGCTTGATAAGTGCTGCAAGTTTTAGTTATAATTCCTATCTCGGTGAAACCACTGATAATAATTCGGTTTATAATCGGTCATTCATTACTCTTGGCATTGGCATTAAGGGATATGCCTATTCCAGAATGAGTCACAGAGACCTTTTTCCTAAGTACGGACTAATAGCCAATTTCACCACTATTGGCTCAGCCTCATACTTCAATGAAACTGGCAATACTTACCTACTCGGATCTGTGCAGGCATATCTTCCGGGTATTATCAATAACCATAGCACAAGAATATATATGGGAGGTTTTCTAAACAACGACTGGATCTTTCCGGATCAGTCTCCCCTGTGGTTGCCACGAGGATTATATTCCAATTTTTCAAAGTATAATTCATCCCTTAAGCTGGATTATGCATTCCCATTCTTATATCCCGATTGGAACCTGAGCTCAGTATTGTTTGTTAAGCGTCTGAAAGCTAATGTGTTTTGTGATGCAGCAAAAAGCATGCAGGATACCCACCAGTTTTTCCTTAGCGCTGGCATTGATCTGACAACAGATTTCTTTTTCATGAGAATAGGAGCTGAGATTGATGGAGGAGTGCGAACGATTTACAATTTTACAGACAAGGAGTTGAATTTTGAGATTTTGTTCGATTTTGCAATTAATTGAAATACTATACCTTTGCAGCCGCTTGAAAGATTTGTTGGGTAGATTATTAGTACATGCGAGTATTTAATCCTTTCTTAATTATTGCCCTGGTTATTGCATTAGACATCTATGTTTACCGGGGATTGCTCAGTGTTTTTAAAAGTCTGAAGAAATCAGCAAAATCCATTCTTATCTGGGTTTACTGGTTGTTATCATTGGGTTTATTAGCAGGAGTACTGATTGCTTCAAAAGCTTACCAAAACAATTCAGATGATCTGACAGTGTTTGCTCAAATCATGAAATTCAATGGAGTATATCTTACATTCTTTGGTTTCAAGCTCATGTTTGCCATCTTTAAATTCAGCTCAGATGTATATGCTTTGATGCGTAAGATTGGTCTTGCAAAGAAGAATGAAGACCCCAACAGATACAGAGGAAAAAGTATTTCAAGAACGAATTTCATCAGAAAGAGTGGTGCAATTCTAAGTATGGTTCCGGTTTTGGGCTTGATTCATGGAATGGCTTGGGGGAAATATAAATTTACCCTTCATCATAAAAAGATAAGAATAAAGAACCTTCCTCAATCTTTTAACGGGTTCAAAATTGTGCAGCTTTCAGATGCTCATTTGGGCAGCTTCACTGGTCAGCAAGATCGCATACGGGAAGTAATCAGGCAAATAAATGAGCTGGAGCCCGATATAATGGTGTTTACTGGTGATATGGTCAATAATTACTCGCACGAAATGAGTGGTTGGGTTTCAGTATGGAAGACGATTAAATCCCGGTATGGGAAATTCTCAATACTTGGAAATCATGATTATGGAGATTATTCAGACTGGCCTGGTGAAAATGCAAAGAAAAAGAACCTTCAGGAGATTATACGTCAGGAAAGGGAAATGGGCTTTGATGTTTTGATGAATGAAAATAGGGAAATCCGGATTGGAGAGGATAAGATATTTATTGCTGGTGTTGAGAATTGGGGAAAACCCCCGTTTCCTCAGCACGGAAAGCTGGATAAGGCTTTGAATGGAATTCCCGATAAAAACACTACAGTACTGCTGTCACATGATCCTGCACATTTTGATTATCAGGTTCAGGATAAAACTTCGGTTGACCTAACCTTATCAGGACATACACATGGGTTTCAACTTGGTGTCGAAATTGGAAAGTTTAAACTCAGTCCGGTTCAACTAATGTATAAACGATGGGCGGGATTATACAAGGTGGGAGAACAGTTTTTGTATGTTAATCGTGGATTGGGCTACCTGGGTTTTCCTGGTAGAGTTGGTATATGGCCTGAGATTACCCTCCTGGAGCTGTATCAGGCCTAAATAATTTCTACGGCTTCAATCGGAATCCAACCTAAATTTCCGTCAGCAAGCTTAATCTCATACCACTCAGAGAGTTGGTCAATGATAATCAGTTTGACTCCTTCATGCAAAACAAAAAGATTTGTTCCGGAATCATCAGGAGAACTTTTGATAGTTACTGTTGGGGCAAAAACAATGCAAGTATTTCTGTTTGAAAGCTGTTTGCCTTGCTGAAATGCAAATAGCAACGAAAATGCTGAAATCAGGACCCCGGCAATCGCACTGATCAATGAGATCTTACGCCATCCTCGCTTTCTTAAAGCAATGAATAATATCGCAAATATCCCTGCAATACCGAAGCTCAGAATAGACATCAGAGCCCATGAATTTGCAGGAAGAATTACTTTTAATGATTTGAACCATGTTATAAAGAAGAATTCAGGTAAAGCTTCAATTCTGTCTGTAATTAGTTCATTAGCAATTGACAGGTTATATTGGATGTCCTCGTCACCCGGAGAAAGCAATGAGCCTCGCTCGTAATTCAGAATAGCCAGATTCAGCTGATTTGTTTTAAAGTATGCATTCCCAAGATTATAATGAACCTGAGCCGATTCCTGTCCTGTTTGAAGAATTTGCTCATAACTAAGAATGGCTTCCTTGTATTTCCCTTCAGTATAAAGGGCATTAGCTTGTTCAAAGAGTGATTCGTTTCCATCTGCCAGAGAATTCCAGGGTAAGAAAACTAAAACTGTAATAAGAAATAATAAAACCTTTTTCATTTCTTCTTCCTTTTGCCAATATTCTTCTCTAAATTATTGAGAATTACTTCAGAACGTAACAATATCTGGTCTAATTCTTCAGCTTCTTTGCCTGGAGCATAGCGGATGTATTCACATTTATCCAGCAAGTCAAAAAGCTGACTTAGCAAAGCCATGTCTATATTGTTTTTGTCAAAATACTCCTGGATTAGATCTCTTCTAAAGCCAGAGGGATCAATAAAAAGTTTATCTCCCAGATATCCCCACATTGCCTTTAATACCTCATTCAGAAACTCTTCTTTATTCTGATGCTTTAAAGCTTTCCTGGCGTTTTTTAATCTCTTCTGACCAATGCGACTTGCCTGCCTGTTTTTAATTCCAGCAATATCAGCTCTGCTCTTCTGCCAGTTAATCAGACCGATAGCACCTAAAATGGATGATAACAAAATAATGATATATAGAACATAGAACCATGAATTAGAGGTCCAGACTGCTCCCGATTCACGGAGTTTAACTGCTCCCGTTTTTATAAACCTGATGTCTTGTCCTAGCATTCGTACCTCTGTACCTGAGGATCGTGTAATCAAGGAGCTACCTTCCTCATTATCCGCTTTTCCCACCTCAATACTGTAAGACTTGGTAGAAAGCGTTTTGTAGACTCCTGAAGCAGGGTCGAAATAACTGAAATTAACTTCCGGAATAGTGAAGCTTCCTCCAAATCTTGGTATAACAAGGTATTCAAAGCTTTTGTCACCAGAGATTCCGTTCTCGCGGGTACTGAAATTATCAATTAGTTTAGGATCATACAATTCAAAATCAACCGGGAATTCTACTGCAGGAGGATCGATTAGTTTGAAGTTCCCTTTTCCTTTTATTTTTATTTTATAGCTAATGGCTTCATTGGCCTTAAGCTGTGTTTTATCTAATGATGAGCTGAGAGAAAACTGGCCAACAGCTCCGGTAAAGCTTTCGGGCGTGCCGGCTGGGAGGTCTTTTACCCGTATACTCAGTTTAGGACTGACAAGCATTTTTCTGGATGTTTCATAGCTGCCAAAAAAATCATCAAACATGCTTCGTGATTGTGATTTCTTATTCACGAAACATTCAAGCTCAAAGGGTTCAATATCAATAATACCAGTTTGCTGGGGAACCAGAATCGTCTTTTTTATGGTGCCAACATTATATAT
The DNA here is from genome assembly GCA_034658635.1 of Bacteroidota bacterium. Lineage (GTDB taxonomy): Bacteria > Bacteroidota > Bacteroidia > Bacteroidales > UBA12481 > JABHCC01. Next base: position 6,247 of record JAYEFL010000172.1, read on the forward strand.
GCTTCCCTTATAATTCTCTCTTACTAAACTGACTTGTTCAGTACCCGGGATTTCCTGCGACCAGAAGCCCTGATAAGACGGAATCTTTATATCTCCAAATCGTGACAGGTTAACTTTGGTATAAACCTTAATTGTAGCCAGTACCTGCTCCCCTTTGTATACCGATTTTTTATTAAGATTAATTCGAACAAACAGGTCTTCGTCTGAGATTCCTGTAGCTTTTTGATTTGCTTGTCTTTTAGAGGATGGTTGTTGTTTGGATCTGGCCGGATTTGATTTAATAACTTCAATTGTAACACGGTTCGAAGTGTATACCTTTCCGTTTACCATTACTTTTGCAGGAGGAATCTCGTATTTGCCTGCTTTTTGAGCTTGTACGGTATAATTGTATGTGTAGCGAGTAGATCTGCTTGCTTTACCATTGACAATCTGAGTACTCATATTGGTTGATAGCATTGGTCCTGAAAACAAGAAGTTTTGAAACTTAGGTCCGGTAAAGTTTTTTCCTTTGCTATTCACAACATAAGACAGCCTGAAGTACTCACCCAACTCAACCACTTTTGGGGCAGAACCTGTAAGAACAATTTTTTCCTGCCCAGACAGGTTTGAAGGCATCAGACCTGCCATATAAATAATAAGACTTAATAATATTTTGCTGCGAATCGCCATTACTTGCTTACCATTCTTTTAAAGTTCGTACTTTCTTCGCCTTAGCTTTCGCCAGTTTAACCTTTTCCTGAGTTTTCTTTTCATCGTTGGCTAAAGCGTCCAATAATCTTTGCGCATCTTCTTTTGAAATTTTTGGCTCTTGCTTCTGCTCCTGTTGTTTCTGTTGTTCTTGATCTTTTTCCTGCTGATCTTGTTTATCCTGCTGATCTTGTTTATCCTGCTGATCTTGCTTATCCTGCTGATCTTGTTTATCCTGGTTTTGATCTTGCTCCTTATCCTGATCTTGGTTCTGGTCCTGATCCTGATCCTGCTGTTGTTCTTCCTGCTGTTTTTTCAAATTCTGGGCATAGGCCAGATTATACTTGGTTTCCATATCACTTGGGTTTCGCCTTAAGGCATCCTTATAGGCCTCAATACTCTCATCAAGTTTTCCCCCTTGTAATAATGAATTACCCAAATTATGGTAGGCTTGTGCAATGACTTCTCTACTGGAGTTTTTATTGCTGACATCCGAGAATTGTTTCCCTGCTTCTTCGAATTTTTCTTGTCGATACAGAGCATCTCCCAGATTAAAGTTGCCTGCAATAGAGTTGTCTTGTGCATCCAGTGCTTTTCTATATGCAACTTCTGATTCCTCAAATTTCTCAGATTTGAACATGCGGTTGCCCTCCCTTATATCACTTTTTTCACGCTGCGCAAAACCAGCCCCAAAAGCAAACAAAAAAACAAAAAAACTTAAACCAACATTTTTCTTAATCATATTACATCCTTCTTACTTCCTACTTCCTATTTTCTATCCGTATCCGACTTAACCAACGATTCTTTCGGCTCAATATAAAAAACTCTGCTAACAATAGTATTATTGCCACCGCAATTGGAAACTGAAATTGTTCTTCGTACTCAGAATATACCCTGGCTTCAATTTCTTGTTTTTCCATCTTGTTTATTTCTGTAAACAATGTATTTAATGCAGATCTTGAATTGCTTGTGCGAATATATATTCCTTTTCCAGCCATAGCAATTTCCTGAAGCATTTTTTCATCCAGTTTTGAAACTACAATATTCCCATCATAATCTTTTCTGTAGTCTTTTTGTCCATATTGGTTTATCAATGGAATGGGTGCACCCTTAATCAGGCCCATACCTATAGTATGTACTGTTATTCCTTTTTCAGCGGCTGCCCGGGAAGCTTCAAGTGCCCCTTCTTCATGATCTTCCCCATCAGTCAGAATTATTAAAGCTCTACTCATGCCTTCCTCTGGTGAAAATGATCTTGAGGCCAACTTAATAGCAGCAGCGATAGATGTGCCCTGACGAGGAACTATGTCAGTATTAACTGAGGAAAGGAATAGTTTTGCTGCTCCAAAATCAGTAGTTATCGGTAATTGGATATATGCATCTCCCGCAAATACAATCAAGCCAATTTTATCATTTTCGAGCTGGTCGATAAGTCTGCTTATAGCTCTTTTTGCATTAGCCAAACGATTAGGCTGGATATCTTCTGCCAACATTGAATTTGACACATCTAAGGCTATGATAATTTCAACTCCTTGTCTTTTGATATCAGTTAATTTAGATCCAAACTGAGGTTTTGCAATAGCAAATACAAGGGCTGAAAATGCTACAAGTGAAATAATCAATTTAAGAATCTTCCTTGTCCCTGAGGCCATAGGGAGCATTGTTTTATGGTGATTTTGATTCATCCATAAAACCAGATTCCTTTTTCCTTTTCGCTGCATTAGCCAGAAAATGATCAGTATGACTGGCAGAAGAAGCAGAAGAAAGAGATAGTCGGTATGTTCAAATCTAAAACTGTTCATATTCAAGGATTGGTTCTCAGAACGGTTAAGCGGAGAATTATTTCCAAGCTAAGTAATAACATGGCAATCAAGGCCCAAAGGAAATATTCTTCAGTTTTTCGGGAAATCTCTCTAACTTCAATTTTTGATCTTTCTAAGAGATCAATTTCCTTGTATATTTCTCTGAGTTTTGCATTATTAATGGCTCTGAAGTACCTTCCATCCGTTAGATTCGCTATTTCTCTAAGAACCTCTTCATCAATTTTTACCGGTACGTTCTGATACTGAACGCCAAATGCAGTTTTGAAGGGGTAGGGAGCATTTCCAATTGTTCCAACTCCAACCGTATAAACGCGAATGCCATATGTGCGGGCTATCTCCGCAGCTGTCAGTGGAGCTATTTCTCCCTGATTATTTACTCCGTCAGTTAAAAGAATAATTACCTTGCTTTTTACATTGGATTCTTTTAGCCTGCTAACAGAATTAGCTAAACCTAAACCAATGGCAGTACCATCCTCAATCATCCCACTTTGAATATCCTGGAAAAGGTTCATTAACACTGCATGATCAGTTGTTAACGGACATTGGGTAAATGATTCCCCACTGAAAACAATGAGACCTATTCTGTCATCCGGACGTCCGGCAATAAATTCCATAGCAACCTCTTTAGATGCCTCAAGCCTGTTGGGCTTAAAATCCTCTGCAAGCATGCTACTGGAAATATCCAAAGCCATGATAATATCAATGCCCTCAGTAGAAACATTTTCCCATGAGCTTGTTGATTGTGGCCTTGCTAAAACCATAATGAGCAAAGCAATCGTCAGAATTCTTAATACTAATAGCAGATGACGAAGATATACCTTCCAACTATTTGGAGCATCCTGGAAACCAAGCAGTGATGAAACCTGCAAACTGGCATTTGATTTGCTGTGTCTGAAGATATAATAGATAATAATAATGGGTAAAACCAGTAAGCCCCATAAGTATCCCGGATTCGCAAATTGAATATCAACCATTCTCTCCCTCCTGTTCTATATCTTTTTCAATATCTTGATCTTCACCTTGCTCTCTTAGGTTGATCGTTATTTTTGTCTTCAGAATAAATTCATATGCAGTTTCCATCGACCTTTCATTTTCATCGGGTACAGGGTGCCACTTTGCAAATTTTACAAGGTCAGATTGCTCAAGAGATTGAAGCAGGTTATCAAATTGCTCTTCAGATAGGCTGGACTCTTTCTTGAAGGCAGCCATAATCTCTGATGTAATCTGTTCCATGGCTCTTATGTCGAATCTGTATTCAATATAATATCGAAGGATTTCTGACAAACGACTGTGATACAATTTGATCTTGCCTTTCTGCCATAGCTTTTCCTTTGCCAGACTATCCAGATTCCTAAGGGCCCATAGGTGAGCTGGTTCTTCTGGTTTGATCCGAATAGGTTCTTCTACAGGTTTACGTCTCCTTCTTCTTACCATATACCAGATAACTATAGCTATTCCAATAAGAAGAAGAGCCACAATCAGATATGGCAAAATTTCCATAAAAGACAAGGGTGCATCAAAAGGAAGTTTAATATCAGCTATACCTTTGGTAGTATCAATCTCCAGAGTCAGAACTTCAAGAGGAAGTGCCTCAGACCTCAAGCTGTCAAATCCTTCCAGATTAGAAAAATAAAAAGGAGGAATAACATAGAATCCTGTGTCAAATGATGTTACAAGGATTCTCTGGCGTAACAGAACCCGTCCCAGATCCATTTCTTGTGTGTCAATTTGGCTAAGAGATAGTATTTCAACATTGGTAACAATAGTATCCCTGAATAATGGGAACTGGTATTGATCATCTTTTTCCTGCTCCAGCTGAAGTAATATATTTACCTGATCACCAATCAGGATTCTCGTAGTGTCAATACTTACTTTAACTACCGGCTTCTGAGCTGAGGCCGGATTGGCAAAGAACAATGCTCCAAAAACAATGGATAATATATATAGTAATTTATTCATCGGTTTCCTCGTCTTCGAAAGAGCTGGATAAGTGGTTTAACATAGTCTTCGTGTGTATATAAGGAGGCGAAATCAACACCACTTCGTTTGAATGATTCTGTAAGCTGATCATCTCTTTCATTCCACCAGTCCTGAAGGTGAACCTGCAACTTCTTGCTGGATGTGTCGATCCAAATGTTTTTTCCTGTCTCAGGATCTTTAACCTGAGTAATCCCAATTTTTGGTAAAGTGAATTCTCCCTTGTCCTGAATCACTAATCCAACAAGATCATGCTTCTTATTTGTGAGCTGCAAACTCTCACGCAGATTATCCATTGAAGAATCCGGCTGAATGAAATCAGATAACAAAAAACCTGTTGACCGCTTTTTTATGACATTCGTGTAATACTTCAGTACCTCTGTAACATTGGTAGTAGTATGGAGGGGCTCGAAATTTAAAAGCTCCAGAATAATCCTCATAATATGCTTTTTCCCCTTTTGAGGAGGGATAAATTTCTCAACCCTGTCTGAAAAGAAGATTACACCTATTTTATCATTGTTTTTCATTGCAGAAAAGGCAATAACTGCAGCTATCTCAGTCATAAACTCACGTTTTAGACTTTCAGCTGTACCAAAAATGTTAGATGCACTAACATCCACCAATAACATTACAGTTAATTCTCTCTCTTCTTCAAAGATTTTGATAAAAGGACGGTTAAACCTGGCCGTAACATTCCAGTCAATATTTCTAATAGGATCACCATATTGATATTCACGCACCTCACTAAAGGCCATGCCCTGTCCCTTAAAGGCACTATGGTACTCCCCGGCAAATACTTGACTGGTAAGTCCGCGAGCCTTTATCTCGATTCGCCTGATCTTGGATAATAATTCTTTAGCTTCCAAACTACGGCACTTCTATCTGGTTCAATATTCCTGTAATAATATCTTCTGTTCCAATATTTTCAGCTTCTGCCTCATAAGTTAATCCGATCCTGTGACGCAGCACGTCATAACAAACTGCACGTATGTCTTCTGGTACAACATATCCTCTCTGACGAATAAACGCATAAGCCTTGGCTGCCTGAGCAAGAGCTATACTGGCTCTCGGACTAGCACCATAACTAATCAGTCTTGAATAATCATTCAATTTGTAATCTTCTGGATTCCTTGTTGCAAAAACAATGTCGACAATATAATTCTCGATCTTTTCATCAAGATAGACTTCTTTCACTACCTCTCTGGCTGCAAGGATTGCTGATGCACTGATAACTGGTTGAGTTTTGGGGAATTCTTTAGCGAGGTTCTGTCGTATAATCAATTTCTCATCATCTTTAGCAGGATAATCTATGACTACTTTGAGCATAAAACGGTCAACCTGAGCTTCAGGTAGGGGATAGGTGCCTTCTTGCTCTATAGGATTTTGTGTAGCCAATACCAGAAAAGGTTCTTCAAGAGGAAAACTTTCAGTTCCTATGGTAACCTGCCTTTCCTGCATAGCTTCTAAAAGTGCACTCTGAACCTTCGCAGGTGCACGGTTTATCTCATCTGCAAGAATGAAATTATTAAAGATAGGCCCTTTCTTGACCTGGAACTCTTCCTTCTTCTGACTGTAGATCAGGGTACCAATCAAGTCAGCCGGGAGAAGATCAGGCGTAAATTGAATACGACTAAATCCAGCGTCAATAGTATTCGCCAGATTG
>JAYEFL010000173.1:0-2940 GCA_034658635.1 Bacteroidota bacterium
ACCATCGCCACAGATTTTGTCCCTCGGAAAGAATTCTTTATCAATAAGTTTAGATGGGATGCCCTTTTTAGCTAGAAATAAGGCAGTTGCAATACCGGCAGGACCAGCACCAACGATTAATATTTGAGAATCGTCTTTCGTCATTCGTCTTTCGTCAGAGACACGCGGCCGTGTGTCTTTACAAGTTTTCAGAGCACAGTTTTCAGAAATACAAAAAAACCTAATCCTATTTCTTATCCTTATTTTCTATTTTTTATTTCCTATTTCCTTATTCTCTAATATTCTCCAAGCGCTTTAATCGAAATATCCTCCTGATCCAGCTTGCAAAATGCCGTTATAAATGCTTCAGCCAGCCTTGCATTGGTAATCAATGGCACATTAAAGTCGATGGCATTTCTCCGGATCGAATAATCATTCTTCAATTCACCCTGCGTCAGGTTCTTAGGGATATTTACCACCAGGTCAATAAGTCCGTTTCTAATGTAATCCACAGTATTTGGGTGGGCATCTTCATCAGGCCAGTGAAGAATTGTAACATCTATTCCGTTGCCTTTCAGGAACTCTCCTGTTCCTCGGGTAGCAAATAATTGATATCCTTTATCTGACAGTAAGTGACTGGCTTCCAATAGTGTTACTTTGTCTTTTATCGGACCGGTTGAGAGTAAAATATTTTTCTTTGGAATTTTGTAGCCAACAGACAGCATTGCTTTCAGTATGGCATCATCATAGTCCTCACCAATGCATCCAACCTCTCCTGTTGAGGACATATCTACGCCCAGTACAGGATCGGCTTTTGAAAGTCTGGAAAAGGAGAATTGTGATGCCTTCACTCCAATATAATCAAGATCAAAAATAGATTTATGAGGTTTTTCAACCTTTTGACCAAGCATTACTTTGGTGGCCAGCTCAATAAGGTTAGTCTTCAGCACTTTTGATACAAATGGCATACTACGAGAAGCCCTTAGATTACACTCAATGACCTTTATGTCATTGTTTTTTGCTAAAAACTGGATATTAAACGGACCGGATATGTTAAGCTCCCAGGCTATTTGCTTTGTTATTTTTTTAATGCGTCTTACAGTCTCAAAATAGAGCTTCTGCGGTGGGAAAACCATGGTTGCATCGCCTGAGTGAACGCCTGCAAATTCAACGTGTTCAGACATGGCATAGGCGAGCAGGTCTCCTTTGCAAGCTACTGCATCAATCTCAATCTCTTTTGCCTGTTCAATAAAATCAGAAACCACAACCGGGTGTTGTTTGGATACCTTGGCTGCCAGTCTTAAAAAATCCTCCAATTCATCCTTGTTAGAAACTACGTTCATTGCTGCTCCGGAAAGAACATAAGAAGGGCGTATTAAAACCGGATAGCCTACCCGGTCTGCAAAGAGCTGTATTTCCTCCATGCTGCTTAGCTCCTGCCATTCAGGCTGATCTACTTCCAGCTGGTCGAGCATGGTTGAGAATTTATGCCGGTCTTCAGCACGGTCGATAGAAATGGGTGAAGTGCCTGAAATTGGGATATCTTGATTATGCATCCTGAGTGCCAGGTTGTTAGGTATTTGTCCTCCGGTGGAAACGATAACTCCCTGTGGCGATTCAAGATCAAGAATGTCCATTACCCTTTCAAAGCTTAGCTCATCGAAATACAGTCGGTCAGAAACATCATAATCTGTGGAAACAGTTTCAGGGTTATAATTGATCATTATTCCGCGTAAACCCTGATTTCTGATTGTTTGAAGAGCATTTACTCCACACCAGTCGAATTCAACAGAGCTGCCTATCCGGTAAGCACCTGAACCCAAAACTACAACAGACTGATTGTCTTCTTGAAACTCGATGTCATGTTCCTGACCTGAGTATGTCATATACAGATAATTGGTTTGAGCCGGGTATTCAGCTGCCAGGGTGTCAATTTGTTTTACCCACGGAATAATGCCCCTGTCTTTTCTGTGCTGACGAATAGTAAGAAGTTCATTTTCAATGTTATCAGGCTTGCTATTTAGTACAAATCTGGCTAATTGAAAATCCGAGAATCCAGCCTTCTTTGCTTTATGCAATAAATCGTCATTAAGTTTTTCAAGAGAGCTTATTTCTTCAAGCTTAATTCTGAGATCCTGTATATTTTGAAGCTTGACAAGAAACCACAAATCAATACCTGTGAGTTCATGAATCCGTTCTACTGAGATCCCTTTTTCCAGAGCCTGAGCAATTACAAAAATTCTTAAATCGGTGGGTCGTTTGAGCTCTTCTTCAATATTTTCAAACTCCAGCCCCCGGTTGCCTACAAAACCATGCATCCCCTGACCTATCATACGGAGCCCTTTTTGAATAACTTCTTCAAAATTTCGTCCAATAGCCATCACCTCACCAACGCTTTTCATTGAAGATCCGATTTCATGGGATACTCCTTCAAATTTATCCAGATCCCAGCGGGGGATTTTACAAACTATATAATCAAGAGCTGGCTCAAAGCAAGCTGTGGTTGTTTTGGTGACAGAGTTTTTAAGTTCATGCAAGCCATAGCCCAACCCGAGTTTAGCTGCAATAAAAGCCAATGGGTAGCCGGTGGCTTTAGATGCCAGAGCAGATGAACGACTTAAACGCGCATTTACCTCTATAACCCGGTAATCTTCAGATTCAGGATCTAATGCATACTGAACATTACATTCTCCAACTATCCCGATATGGCGAATAATACGTATAGATAATGCTCTGAGTGTATGATACTCAGCATTGGTAAGAGTTTGGGAGGGGGCGACCACGATACTCTCACCGGTATGGATTCCGAGAGGATCAAAGTTCTCCATATTACAAACCGTGATACAATTGTCGTACTTGTCTCTTACTACCTCATACTCAACTTCTTTCCAGCCTTTTAGTGATTTTTCGATAAGGATTTGAGGAGACATGGATAAGGCTCTTGTTGCCAGTATCTCAAGT
>JAYEFL010000174.1:0-2929 GCA_034658635.1 Bacteroidota bacterium
GGCTACCATTTCTATAGCGAGATTTTCCAGTGAGATAGTTAATTCGGGAGAAGGACTGGAAACCTTTGGCAGAAGATTTAAAAGGGATTGAAAAAAAAGAAATTTATAAGAATTTGTAGTTCGATTAAAGATCCTGTTTAAATATGAGACATTTAGGGTATTTGAAAGAGGTAGAATGTTAAAATTAGTCATTTCCAATACTTTACTTTTTCTGGTATTACCCAACGGATTCCTCCACGCGGGTCGGGAGAATCCCCCTTGTAACGCGGAATAATATGAATGTGAAGATGCTGCACAGTTTGACCTGCTGCAGCACCGTCATTAATACCAATATTGTACCCATCAGGTTGATATAGCGAATTAAGCAACCCTTTTGCTTCATGTAAAAGTTTTAAAACATCTTGTAGTTCTTTTGAGTGAAGATCAAAGAAAGATATGATGTGACGCTTCGGGATGATGAGTAAATGTCCTTTTGCAACAGGAAATCCATCCTGAATTAAAGTCATGAGATCAGTTTCTGATACTATGCGGCTGGAACTAATAGAACAAAAGGGACAATTATTTTTCATGATCATTGCATTGTGAGGAGTTGATATATTGGTAACATTTCAAAAAATAACATGGTTCTATACGAAATTTCATGGGCAACAGTTTTTTCAAAGTTAAATTATCCCCATCAAACTAATATGTATTGCTAAAATCTATCCCCATAAACTCTTGGCCTCGGACAACAGTTCAAAAATCCTTCCATCATCCGAAAAAGATGTCCTACCGGAATGGTTTTTAATCCACATCTCCGGGATTGCACCCTTCCCATGTAAAGCCCCGACTGTCGCACCTACAATTGCCCCAATTGTGTCATTGTCCTTGGTGTCATTGATTGCACGAATTAAGGCCTCTTCAAGATTATCCCCGTGCTTCATAAGAATGAGAATTACGCTGGGCACGGTCTCTAATAAATATGCGCCTGAGTACCAGAGGTTGCAGGCTTCTAAGGCAGACATCCCCTTATCAAATGCTTCAGGGACCTTCTCTTGGACAAACCTCCAAACAGGTCCTTCGAAATCCATATGTGCTCCACCTCTTTGTCTATAATGTTCATCTATTTCCAGATCCCTTGCCGTATCCACATAGGTTTTCAGCCACCAATATGGTTCCAAAGGAGATTCCATCCTTAGAAGCTGCCACAGCATATTAACAAAAGAGATATACGATGAAATAGATGACGAGTCGTTGTGCGTGATCATGGCGGACAATGCCGTGTCCACCCAAAGCTCAGAGGTTGCTGTTCTAAGATGTGGAATGACCATAGGGGCAATCCGCATGAGGGCTCCATTCCCCGCAGATTTAGGGCCTGCCTCAAACCACGGACTTCCTGATTTGAGATTGTTGAGAAATCTCATCACAGAAGAGCCAATCCCGAAAATGCGGTCGCGACAGAATCTTCCCGCGACGTTTGCCGGGATAAAAGCTCGGTCATTGATCATCTGCTCCAGGGTCCAAAAGGCAAGTTGAGTGTCATCCGATGGAACCCCAATCGGTCCATCTACGTAGGATGACGTCAGATAGTCTTTGATTTCTCCAAATCTGGCCCTTCGATTCTCCGGCAACATCCCTTCGGTCGATCTTCCAAGAGAGTCTCCGATGGCAAGGCCCAGCATCATGCCCTCAACACGATCAAAATCGAAATTCACAGGCATGGGGCCTGGAGACTTATCGAACAAATCGCCACGGTTTAGGTCTATTTTTTTATTTTTAAATAAGCCTTCAAGGATCCCTATATTACTTTGCATAGACTGAGCTCTCCTTTTTCTCTACCAACCGTGTTGCCAGGTTACCGAGGTACTCTGATTTCTCGATGCTCTTAACCCAATTATCAGGGATTGCATTGATTCCAAGGTAGGCTCCACTTATGGTTCCCCCAATGCATGCGATAGAATCGGAGTCTCCATTGGTGTTGGCTCCTCTAATCACCACTTTTTCGTAGTCATGCGGGTACTTAAGAAAACAGTAAAGTGCCAATGCTACCGCTTCTTCTCCGACCCAGCCTTCGCCGAGATAGGTGAGGGCCTTTTCCTCATCATCCCAATCAAGGCATTTATTGATCTTAAGAATCGCTTCATCAAATTCCTCGGAAATCCCATTTGTAAATGAAAGTAATAATGAGATCATTTCATTGGGCTGAATATCATCAAGGGCTAACTTAACGAGATAAGCAGCCCCAATACAGGCCGCATCCGCTGTTGGATGGCCATGGGTGCATATTCCGGTAGCATGGGCCACCTCTCTCAGCTTTTCGGGATCATGCTGATAGAGATACCCAATAGGCGCTGTGCGCATAGCTGACCCGCACCCTTTTGAACGGGCTATTCCGCTTTGGCTCCAGGGCATTCCGTTTTCCATGTTTTTAACGCCCATCAAACATGTCCTGCCGGGGACGCGGTTGTTTTCAGGAGAGTGAAGCCACTTGATGAACTCCTCTTTCACTGCCACCATGATCTCTTCGATATCTTTTTCCCCGGACCTGATCATGGCCTCGGCAATGGCAATACTCATCTGTGTGTCATCGGTGAATAGGGCGGGATCTGGTAAATCCTGAATCCCTTTTTTCCCATATTTTGCCTTGATAGAATCCAAAGCCAGAAATTCCGTAGGCAGACCCAGGGCATCACCGATGGCCAAACCGTATATTAACCCTTTTGCTTTTTCTAAATCCATGATTTTTTATATGGCGTTTTATCACTTTTCAAAACTTTTACACTAATATACACGGTTTTGCCTTCTGCGTGTATATCTTTCCATTCTGGAACCGTTTTTTCTTTGCTCATTTCCGTCTTCCCTGGAAAAGATACACAGATGCAGGATCTGATTATCAAGGTCCAGGGCAAAGCCTGTCAGCTTGTCTGACTCCATTCGGAAGTCTGTACCC
>JAYEFL010000175.1:0-12322 GCA_034658635.1 Bacteroidota bacterium
ACTATACTCCATGGGATTGAAAAACCCTACCGGAATTGAAATTGCAGGCGAGCAAAGTCCTTTAATCAAAAGTGCAAATCAGGCAAACTGGTCAAAAGTGACTCTGCCTTTTATGGCGCATGGTTACGAATTATTAATGACCCCATTGCAGATACTGGCTTTTTATAACGCAGTAGCAAATGATGGAAAATACGTCAGACCCAGACTGATAAGAGGATTGAGAAACCATAGTCAGATGGAGAAGGAGTATAAAACAGATGTGATCAAGCATTCTGTTTGTTCAAACGAAACACTTGATAAGGTGAGGCTGCTTCTGGAAGGAGTTGTTGAGCAGGGAACCGCAGTAAACCTCAAGACAGACAGATATAAGATTGCAGGTAAAACAGGAACTGCAGTAATAGCACACGGCGATCAGGGGTACCTTGCAAACAACGGAAAGAAGGATTATCGGGCATCATTTGTCGGATATTTTCCTGCAGACAGGCCTAAATACAGTTGTATCGTTGTTATCACCCGGCCTAATATGGGTGTTTATTACGGAAATAAAGTGGCTGGAACCGTATTCCGGGAAATCTCAGATAAAGTGATGGCCACCGATATTGAGCTCTCTCGTGAAACGAATCTCCTTGCAAGAGAAGCTCATCATGAATCTCCACTACCGAAGATTGGTCCCGGGAATTATTCTTCCCTCAAAATAATTGCCAAAAAACTGAATATTTCTACAAGTGAATCCGGACGAATAGGAGTCTTTGCCAAAGCTAATGACATAAATAGCAAACTTATTATTGAGGATATGCCCATAAAAGAAGGGTTTGTTCCGGATGTCAGAGGAATGGGCATAAAGGATGCACTCCCTCTTCTTGAAAATTCCGGATATAAAGTGAAGACCAGTGGATATGGAAAAATTAGCAAACAATCTGTTGAGCCTGGATCTGAACTGCCGAAAGGCTCGGTAATTTATTTAAATCTGGATATTTCATGAAGAGCCTGAAGGAATTGACATATAATTTAAAATCCTGCAGAATTCATGGGAATGCCGATCTGATGATACATGATTTGTTCCTAGACTCGAGGCAGGTGACTAAGGGTGGATTGTTTGCTGCAATGACCGGAGAGCAGGCTGATGGTCATCAATTCATACAACAGGCGATTAGTCGGGGTGCTTCAGCCATCCTTTGTGAGACACTCCCAGAAGACTTGAATCCTCAATTGGTATATGTAGAAACTGATAATGTAAGGGAAGTATTGGGGCATATTGCAGCCGTCTTTTTTAACAATCCTTCAAGAAGTTTGCAATTAATTGGAGTAACCGGAACCAATGGTAAAACAAGTATTGTAACCTGGCTGTACAATTTGGTTCGAAAATTAGGATACCCTGCAGGACTTTTATCCACCATCAGGATTATTATTGAAGAAAAAGAATATCCTGCAAGTCACACTACTCCGGATGTGATCTCCCTGAACAGGTATTTGTCGAAAATGGTGGAGGCTGGTTGCCAGTTTGCTTTTATTGAGGTGAGTTCTCATGCTCTGAACCAGGAGCGGGTTTCAGGATTGCACTTTGCAGGAGCGCTTTTCACAAATCTCACCCGTGATCACCTCGATTATCACAATGATTTTGCTTCATATCTGAAAGCTAAAAAAAGATTATTTGATGGCCTGGATTCAGATGGGTTTGCCCTGATCAATGAGGATGATAAGAATGGAAGAGTAATGATTCAGAACTGCTCAGCGAGAGTATTTTCATTCTCAGGAAGTAAACCAGCCGATTATCAGGTTAAAATCTTGGAGCAACACCCAGGCGGTATGTCTTTGTTGATTAATGATATGGAGCTGTGGGCTCCTGTGATGGGGAAATACAATGCATTGAATCTGATCGCTGTGTATGGAACCGGGATTCTGCTGGGTTTGGAAGATGCAGAGGTCTTGAAAGCTATAAGTGCTCTGGAGCCGGTGGAAGGTCGAATGGAAACGATTGACCTGGGCAGGAACATAAGCGGCATTGTAGATTATGCTCATACTCCGGATGCCATAATCAATGTACTTACGGCTCTTGGAGATAGCAGAACTGCAGGATCAAGAATTATTACTGTGCTTGGAGCTGGTGGAGACCGGGATCCGGGCAAAAGGCCAAAAATGGCACAAGCGGCATTGGCTGCCAGCGACATGGTAGTACTGACATCCGATAATCCAAGATCTGAAGATCCTGAAAAAATACTGGATGACATGGAAAAGGGATTAGGATCCGCTGATGCCAGTCGCGCCCTGAGAATCACTGACCGTCGGGCCGCTATTAAAACTGCGGTCACTCTGGCACAAGCTGGTGACATTGTTCTGGTGGCTGGAAAAGGCCACGAAACTTATCAGGAAGTTAATGGGGTACGATCCCCTTTTGATGATTGTGAAGAACTCAAACTATTGGTTTTTAAAGATTAGGCTATGCTACACATTCTGTTCGATTGGTTAGTTAAACTTGATGTTCCAGGAGCGGGGTTATTTAATTATATCTCCTTCAGAGCCGCCATATCTGTAATTACTGCGCTGATATTGTCTACTCTTATTGGGAAGCGGATAATCAACTATCTCCAAAAGAAACAGGTGGGAGAAGTGGTCAGGGATTTAGGTCTGCACGGACAAATGGAGAAAAAAGGTACGCCAACCATGGGAGGGATTATCATTCTCGCTTCCATTCTGGTGCCAACAATACTTTTCGCCCGACTTGATAATATTTATGTGATTATTCTGCTGATTACCACTGTTTGGCTGGGTTTGATCGGCTTCATCGATGATTACATCAAGGTCTTTAAAAAGAACAAACAAGGCTTAGCAGGGAAATTTAAGATTGCCGGACAAGTACTTCTTGGCATTTTGGTGGGACTGGTCATGTATTTCCATCCCGATATTGTGATAGGAGAGAAAGTGGCAACTGCTGAAGGACCTGCTGTCATTACTCAGATAGACAACACTGCTTTCGGAGAGGATGCTGTTTTCCATTATGTTGAGGAAAAAACATCCAGAACAAGTGTGCCATTTGTCAAGAATAATGAATTCAACTATGAAAAACTAATAAACTGGATGGGCCCGGGAGCACACAGATGGACCTGGATTATTTTTACCATTCTGGTGATTCTGGTCATTACTGCTGTCAGCAATGGAGCAAATATGACTGATGGATTGGATGGTCTTGCTACGGGCAGTTCAGCTATTATGGGAGTTACCTTAGGAGTGCTTGCCTATGTGTCAGGACACTTCAATATAGCAGAGTATCTCAATATAATGTACATCCCGAACACGGGAGAATTATCGGTTTTTATTGCCGCTTTTATTGGTGCCACGGTGGGTTTCTTATGGTTTAATTCCTACCCGGCGCAAGTTTTCATGGGTGATACTGGAAGCTTAGCCCTGGGCGGGATCATTGCTGTTTTTGCTGTAATGATCAGAAAAGAACTTATGATTCCGATACTATGTGGAATTTTTCTGATGGAGAATCTGTCTGTAATGATCCAGATTAGTTGGTTCAAATATACCCGGAAGAAAACAGGTACAGGGCGCAGGGTATTTCTTATGGCACCCTTACATCATCACTATCAGAAAAAAGGATATCCGGAGCCAAAAATAGTAACCAGATTCTGGATTATCGGAATTATTCTGGCAGTAATCACAATCGCAACTCTTAAAATCAGATAACATTGAATAAGAAACTCAGCATATTAGGAGCAGGAGAAAGTGGAGCAGGTGCTGCATTGCTGGGCAAAAAGCAGGGATATACTGTTTTTGTTTCTGACTATGGGGAAATCAAGGAAGAGTACAAAAACTTCCTTGATAAGAATGAGATTGAATGGGAAGAAGGAAAACATGACCACGAGCGAATTCTGAAGTCAGATCTGCTAGTGAAAAGTCCTGGTATCCCCGATACAGCCCCTCTTGTTGCTGAATTGAATAAGGCTGGAATTCCTGTGATATCTGAAATTGAGTTTGGAGGGTACTATACTAAGGCCACAAAGATTTGTATCACCGGAAGCAACGGGAAAACTACTACCTCAATGTTGATTTACCATATTCTCAAGAAAGCCGGATTGAGAGTGGGCCTGGCAGGTAATGTGGGGAAAAGTTTTGCACGTCAGGTTGCTGAAGAGGATTATGAATATTATGTAATCGAACTAAGCAGCTTCCAGCTTGACGGCATGTTCAGCTTCAAGGCAGACCTAGCCCTCCTATTGAATATTACTCCTGATCATCTTGATCGGTATGAGAATAAATTTCAGAATTATGTGGATTCAAAGTTCCGCATTCTTCAAAATATGACAAAGGCTGATCATTTTATTTATTATGCTGATGATGAGGTGATTATTACTGAGTTGAGTAGGCGAGAATTAATTCCTCAAGCCTATATGTACGGATTTACGGGCCCATATTCTAAAGGAGCCTGGATTGATGAAAATATAATGAACCTGAATATACACCCAAAAGATTTAAGTATGTCCATATTCGATCTTTCCCTGCAGGGAAAACACAACGCCCAAAATTCAATGGCGGCCGGAATTGCAGCACGTGTGCTGGATATCCGTAAAGAAACTATTCGCGAAAGTTTGCTGGACTTTCAGGGAGTTGAGCATAGGCTCGAACCCGTTATTAAAGTTCATGGCATTGAATTTATCAATGATTCAAAAGCTACTAACGTGAATTCCACATGGTATGCCCTGGAAACCATGAAAGATGAAGTAGTTTGGATTGCTGGCGGTATAGATAAAGGAAACGACTATGCAACACTATCCCCTCTTGTTAAGGAAAAAGTTAAAGCAATTGTTTGTCTGGGTAAAGACAATACAAAGCTCCATGATGCTTTTGACGATGTGGTGGATACTGTTGTGGATGCTGAAAATATTGACGACGCAGTTCGTACTGCATATTATCTATCGAAGAAGGGATACCAGGTTTTATTATCACCAGCCTGTGCCAGTTTTGACCTGTTTGACAACTACGAGGATCGTGGCAGGCAGTTCAAAGGAGCAGTAAGAAACTTATAAAACGGAGGTTTCGGAAAATGAAGAATGTTTTACAATTATTTGGTGGAGACCGGGTTATTTGGATACTAATAGTGATCCTGACCATATATTCAGGATTGGCTGTTGCCAGTTCGGTAGTGTCATTGGCCCATCAGAATGGTAATGTTGCTGTCCATATCCTACGGCATTCTTCCTTTTTACTGGTCGGTTGGTTTATTATTTACGTTGTTCACCTGATTCCATTCAGGTGGTATGCTGTCTTTGCTCAATTAATGGTTATGATTGCTGCAGGATTATTAGTGGCTACACTGATTGTTGGCGTGCAGATTAATGAGGCAGCCAGATGGCTGAAAGTGCCGGGAACCGGAGTCTCTTTTCAGACATCAGATTTTGCCAAACTGGCTCTGATAATTTTTGTTGCCCGATATCTAAGTAGAAATCAGTCTGACATTAAAAATTTCAAAAAGGGGTTTTTACCAGTGCTGATCTGGATTATGCTGATATGCGGACTGGTATTACCAGCCAATTTATCTACTGCCGGAATTCTGTTTCTTACCTGTATTGTACTGCTTTATGTAGGGAGGGTGAAAGTGATTTATTTGTTGGGATTGCTGGCGGTTGGGATTACTTTTGTTCTTATCTTTTTCGTTATTGCTCAGAATTCTCCTGATCAAAACAGAACCGGTACCTGGCAAAACAGAGTGATGTCATACGTGCATCCCGGAGAAGGGGATACTTTCCAGTCTGACAAAGCAAAAATTGCAATTGCAAATGGGAGTATTTTTGGAAAATTTGCTGGTCATAGTATCCAGCGACATTATCTGCCCCAGGCATATTCTGACTTTATTTTTGCCATCATAATCGAGGAATATGGATTTTTGTTTGGAGCCTTACCTCTTTCTTTTATCTATCTGATATTCCTTTATCGGGCTGGGATAATTGTACGAAAATGTGACAGAACATTTCCGGCCTTTCTGGCTATTGGATTAACTCTTGGGATAGTTATACAGGCGTTTATAAATATGAGTGTTGCTACCGGGCTTTTTCCGGTAACCGGACAACCATTGCCATGGATAAGCAGAGGAGGAACATCAATTTTGTTTACCAGCATGGCCTTTGGAATAATATTGGGCATTAGTAGAAGCGTTGAAGAAAAAAAAGATGAAGAAACAAGCTGATAATCAGGTCATCTTATCTGGAGGTGGAACTGGGGGACATATTTTCCCAGCCATCGCTATTGCTCAGGAATTGAGTGCTTTAAGAGCTGATTTGGAGTTTCTTTTTGTAGGTGCTAAGGGCAAAATGGAGATGGAAAAGGTGCCGAAAGCCGGCTTTCCTATTATTGGATTACCAGTGTCAGCTTTCCACCGGAGAGCAACATGGAAGAACCTGATTTTCCCTTTTAAACTGGTGGCAAGTATGATCAAAGCCAGCAAGATTATCCGGAAGTATCAGCCTGTTCTTGTTATTGGTACCGGTGGATTTGCCAGTGGCCCCTTGTTAAAAGCTGCAACACGTCATGGTGTGCCCACCTTGGTTCAGGAACAGAACGCTTTTCCGGGAGTCACCAACCGTTTACTGGCTCGCCGGGCACAGAGAATATGTGTGGCACATAATGGAATGGAAGAATGGTTTGATTCTGATAAAATCGTACTGTCTGGAAATCCGGTTCGAAAAGACCTAAGTGGTATGGAGTTCAAAAAGCCAGAGGCTCTGGGTTTTTTTAAGCTTAATAGTCATATGCCTGTAGCTCTTCTGTTTGGTGGTAGTTTGGGAGCCCTTGCACTGAATGAAGCTATAGCGTTAAGCCTTGAAAAGATAAGAGATATGGGGATTCAACTGATCTGGCAAACAGGAAAGGGATATTACAAAAAGGCCAGAGAGCTTGTCGCGCAAAAAGGAATGAATGGTGTTCATGTTTTTGCCTTTCTTGAACGTATGGATCTGGCTTATGCAGCTGCAGATGTGCTTATGTGTCGTGCCGGAGCTATTACCCTTTCTGAATTATGTCTGGCAGCGAAGCCTGCTATCCTTGTCCCATACCCAGCCGCTGCGGGTAACCACCAGATGAAAAACGCTCTGTCGTTTCGGGATAAGAATGCAGCATGGGTTTTGGATAATCACGAAGCCAAAGAGAAACTGATTGACTTGCTCAAAGAGCTGATGGGGAATCAGAAAGAACAAAATATTATGAAAGAAAATCTTGCCAAACTGGCCAGACCAGAGGCAGGTAAGCATATAGCTAATGTGGCTCTCGAAATAATCGATAAAAATTTGTCAAAATGAACCGAGCATGACAAAAGGAAATTATTATATCACACATGAGGATGATTGTTTTTGTTATGTGAGCTGCATCCGACAAATAGAATTAAACATAAACGGATGAAACTGGATAGTATTGATCGGGTATATTTTGTCGGAATAGGAGGAATTGGGATGAGCGCCCTGGCGCGATTCTTTGTTCATGCTGGCAAAGATGTGGCGGGATACGACCGTACACCGACCAGCCTGACCAATGAGTTGGAGGAGGAGGGCATGCTGATTCATTTTGATGACAATCTGGAATTAGTGCCGTCAGATTATCTGGATGCTGATTTGAAGCATTCAAGTCTGATAGTGTTCACTCCGGCCGTTCCTGTATTGCATGCTGAATTGAGCTATTTCAGGGCTGCCGGGTACCCCCTGATGAAACGGGCACAAGTTCTTGGTCTGATAACCCGTGAATATATTAGTATTGCTGTGGCTGGATCACATGGAAAAAGTACACTGTCAGCAATGATTGCAACTATTTTCCAGGAAACCCCAATCGGCTGCTCAGCATTTTTAGGTGCAATCAGTAAGAATTTTAACAGTAACCTGGTACTGTCAGCAGCTAGTGACTGGGCAGTATTGGAGGCAGATGAATTTGATCGCTCATTTCTGCAACTGGAGCCATCAATGGCCCTTGTAACCAGTATGGATCCGGATCATCTTGATATATATGGCGCAGGTGATAATTTGAGGAATAGTTTCATCGAATTTTTAGGCAAAGTCAAGCATCATTCAACTGTTATATTAAAATTCGGATTGGATCTGGAAGCTCCTGAAGAGAATAAGCTTTCAGTTAAACATTACGGATTTGATGAGCAGGCAGATTACCATCCTGTAAATATCCAGCCAGACGGATTTGGATACCAGTTTGATTTGATCACCCCAACAGGAATTATAGCAGGAATGAAGACTACGATTGCCGGCTGGATAAACGTTGAAAATGCTGTTGGAGCTGCTGCAATGTGCCTTGAGGCTGGCTTGTCCCAAGAACAGGTCAGGTCTGGAGTCAAAAAATTCGAGGGTGTGAAACGCAGATTTGATATTCGCTACAATAGAAAGGGTAAAGTCTATATGGATGATTATGCTCATCATCCTAAAGAGATACATGCCCTTTTGGAATCTGTTAGAAAAATATTTCCTGAGCAAAAAATTCTGGGAATTTTTCAACCACATCTTTTTAGCCGGACAAAAGATTTTGCTGTAGAGTTTGCTGAGGAACTTAGTGCTCTGGATGAGCTTATTCTGATGGAGATATACCCTGCAAGAGAAGAACCCTTGCCAGGAGTGTCGTCACAATTAATTAAAGAGACTTCGAATTTAAAGAAGGTTAGAATACTGGATAAAGATGAGCTGGTTAATGCTATTAGGGAAAGCTCATGGGATGTACTATTAACAATTGGTGCCGGTGATATTGACCGTTTGGTTTTGCCCATTGAGAAGATGCTTAATGAAGAATATGCTGAATGAGATGGATTCATAAAATATCTAATTGGTTTGTGGGGATTGGAATCCTCGTTTACCTGGTTTTTGCTCTCAGTTTTACTGAAAGTAGAATGGATGGGCAAAAAGTATCCGGCATCTCAGTGGAAATCAAAAACCTGGATGAGGTGGATTTTGTTGGAAGGGAGGAAGTTATTCAAACTTTGAAGGATTACCGGGTGAGAATTACTAATGAACCAATCGATAGTATTAATAAAGCTTATGTTAAAGAGCGGGTGATGGATATTCCCCAGGTTCGGAATGTTGAGGTTTTTTTCACTCCGGATGGACTCTTTCATATTAAGATATGGCAGAGAATTCCTGTTATGCGTGTTATAACAGATAAATTGAGCTATTACCTTGATCGCGAGGGTGAAATCTTGCCAGTTTCTTCAAGGTTCTCAGCCCGGGTACCAGTCTTTACCGGTAATATTGAAATGAATAAGATAAATGAGGGCTTGTTTGAATTAGCTTCTTATTTGAATTCAGATCCTTTTTGGGATGCTCAGATTGACCAGGTTCAGGTTTGGAGCTTGCGGAATATTGAATTGGTACCACGAATTGGAGACCATAAGATCTTTATAGGTGATTCGGAAGGCTTGGAATGGAAATTCAGGAAACTCAGAGCATTATACGAAACAGCATTGCCTGTGGTTGGTTGGAATTGTTACGAAAGTATTGACCTGCGTTTTGGTGACCAGGTTGTTTGTAAAAGAAAAAGCGAGTTGTAAAACGATAATAATATAAATTAACTATGAGTCGGAAAGAGCAGATTATATCCGCCATTGATATCGGTACCACAAAAATTGTTGCCATTATCTGCAGGAGAAATGAACAGGGTAAGTTTGATGTTCTGGGAATGGGACAAGCTCCTTCAAGCGGTGTGAAAAGAGGAGTGGTAATACACATTGAAGACACGGTTGCGGCTATTTCTACTGCCAAAAATGCTGCAGAAGAACAAGCCGGAATCAAAATGCAGGAGGTCTATGTGGGCATTGCCGGTCAGCATATCAAGAGCATGAAGAATCGCAATCGCAAATACATTGAAGGCGAGGAGATTACAGAGGCTGACGTGAATTACCTGACTGAGCAAATGAAAAAAACTCCGGTTGATCCCGGGGAAGAGATTCTGCATGTTATTCCTCAAAGTTACATTGTTGATAAGGAAGAAGATGTTTCTCGTCCGATAGGTATCGCAGGACAAGTTCTGGAGGCCAATTTTCATCTGGTAATCGGTAAGATTGCTTCTGCTAAGAATATTCTCAAATGTATTGACAGAACAGACCTGAAAGTTAAAAAGTTGATTCTGGAACCTCTTGCATCCTCTGCAGCCGTTCTTACTGCTGATGAGCTGGAAGCTGGTGTTGCATTGATAGATATTGGAGGAGGAACAACAGATGTGGCTGTGTTCCACAATAATGTGGTGGGACACACTGCTGTGATACCTTTTGGAGGGAATGTTATTACAAATGATATTAAGGAAGGCTGCTCAATACTTCTCAGACATGCAGAGGCACTGAAAACTCAGTTCGGATCTGCCATGGGAGATACTGCACCGAATGAGAAGGTAGTCGCTATTCCGGGGATCAGCGGAAGAGAGGCGCGCGAGATATCCTTCAAAAATCTGGCATATATTATTCAGGCTCGAATGGAGGAAATATTTGATGCCGTGATCTTTGAAATAGAAAATTCAGGATATCAGGATAAACTCAGTGCCGGACTGGTGATAACGGGTGGTGGATCACTTTTACGGGATTTGCCCCAGTTAGTCAAATTTAAAACCGGATATGACGTCAGACTCGGGTACCCGAATAAGCTTCTTGTACCAGAGATAGATGACAATGTAAACCAACCTATGTATGCAACAAGTATCGGTTTAACCATCAAAGGTGTGGAGACAGGATTTACCAGCTCATCAGGCTATTCCGGATCAGGAGGAATCAGTTTTCCAACCGGGATAGGGGTGAAAGTGAAAGAAAAATGGACTCGATTCTTTAGTGAGGATAATGATACTTTCTAATTTTTAAATCAAGGGTATGGACCAGGACATTATTCAACTCGATGAACCGCAAATGAAGGAATCTATCATTAAAGTGATTGGTGTTGGAGGAGGTGGAAGTAATGCCGTGAATCACATGTGTAATCTCGGGATTACCGGTGTAGACTTCATGGTTTGTAATACAGATGAACAAGCCTTACTGAGTAGCCCGGTTTCTATAAAGGTGCAATTGGGAAAGCAGCTTACTAATGGAAGAGGAGCTGGAAATGAGCCTGGAATGGGACGTGAAGCTGCAATGGAAAACCTTCAGGAAGTGGAATCTTTGCTTGAGCCAGAAACGAAGATGGTATTCCTTACAGCGGGAATGGGTGGTGGAACCGGTACTGGTGCTGTTCCTGTCATTGCAGAATTGTGTAAGAAACTGGGCATCCTGACGGTAGGGATTGTTACACTGCCCTTCTCATTTGAAGGAGAAAAGCGGAATCTTCAGGCTCTGGAAGGAATCAGATCATTGAAAAATCAAGTTGATGCTCTGCTTGTAATTCATAACGATCGACTGCGTGATATCTATGGGGATCAGAAGCTTTCTGTGGCTTTTTCAAACGCAGATAATGTATTGGCAGCCGCTGCAAAAGGAATTGCTGAGATCATAACAGTTCATGGATATGTAAATGTGGATTTTGCTGATGTGAAAACAGTGATGCAAAATTCCGGAGTGGCTATAATGGGAACAGGTGTGGCAGAAGGTGAAGGCAGGGCTCAGGAAGCTATCAGGAAAGCTCTTATTTCACCTCTTTTGAATAGTAATAACCTGAGAGGAGCCAGGAACATCCTTTTGAATATAAATTCAGGAGAAAAAGAAGTACTCATGGATGAGATTACTGAAATAATGGAATTTATCCAAAGAGGAACCGGTCTTGAAACTGATATCATTTGGGGAAATGGCAATGATCTTTCGCTCGGTGAAGCCATTAGTGTAACCATTATTGCAACAGGATTGAAGTCGGAGACCGGACTGGGAGTGATGCAAGACGGGGACGACCCTGGCAAGTATATACTTGTTGATGAAGCTAATCCAGACGATTCAGCTGCTGTTCCGGAAACCAAAGTTATTAAAGATGAGGTTCCTTTTGAGGTGGAGGGTATGGAGAATGAAAAGAGCCCGGAGGAAGGTCCTAAACCCGATCCAATCCCGACTCCGATCGCTAATAAGAAAAAAAAGAAGGGCAAACGCTGGATTCAAGGATCCCTCGGTAGTCTTTTTGATGATGCAGAATAAACAGAATATGGATATTAATTAATATAAGGTGCTAATTATTCTATGTTAGAGGATTTGATAGATTTTAGTCTTCCCAGAAGCAATCATTCCATCATTACGGTGATCGGAATCGGAGGAGGAGGAAACAATGCGGTAAACCGCATGTATGAAATGGGTATTAAGGATGTTGAATTTGTTGTGGTTAATACAGATGCTCAGGCACTGAGCCTCAGTCAGGTTCCTGCAAAAATACAAATTGGAGAAACCCTG
>JAYEFL010000176.1:0-2924 GCA_034658635.1 Bacteroidota bacterium
TATTGTTCTTGTGGTAGAACAATCATGTCAATTGTAAATTTAGTAATCTTCCCACTAACAACATCCGTATTGTAAGAAGAACAGTTAATTGTACCCAAATTCACCCAATTACTAAATGAGTATCGTTGACCCCAAACCTCAGCATATGTAGCGGTCAGATAAGATATCAACTGAGTATACCGGACTATAGTGTACCACTGAATTCGGAGTAAAGTGTACCAGCGATTCCGGAGTAAAATGTACCAGTTATTAGAAAATAAAAATAAGTTTTGGCCGGCGCTGGCGCCGAGTTACTGACTGACATTCCGGCATAAAGTGTACCACTTGCTTTTCTAGTGTATTTGTAACAAAAAATCATGATTACCTTGGGGTTAAAAACCTATCGGAATCATGGCCAACAAAGTAAAGAGTATGTTACAAATTCGAAGAATTATTCAATTAACCATCCAAGGCGAAGGGGGACGGGAAATCAACAGGATTACTGGGGTTCACCGAAAAACAATAAGCAATTATTTAGAGCGTTTACAATTAACTGGAAAGGACTACCCAGAATTATTAAGCCTCAAAGACGCAGAACTTGCTGAATTAGTTTATCCAAAAAAGACAGAAGAAGAACCAAATAAAAGGCTAAAAGACTTCTATCTGGAGGTTCGCAAATACAAAGAAGATCTGATCAAGTGTAAGGGAATGACCCGAAAGAGACTTTGGGAAAGGCACCTGGCCAAGTATCCTGAAAGTTACAGCTACACCCAGTTTTGTGAACACTTCGCTAGGTACCTGAATACGAGTGATCCTACTATGGTCATGAGCCATCGCCCTGGCGATGTAATGCAGATTGATTTTGCGGGAAAAAACCTGGAGTATATTGATCGCAGTACGGGGGAAATCATTCCCTGTCCCACACTGGTATGCAGCTTGCCTTATAGTTCCATAGCTTACGTTGAGCCATTGCTTACTGCTCGTTTAGAGCACCTGATTCCAGCTCTTAGCCGTACAGTGACATATTTTGATGGAGTCACAAGGGTGGTGTTGACCGATAATATGAAACAAACAGTTATCCGCGCATGTCGGTATGAACCCACCTTTACAGAATTGGCTGAGCAGTGGGCTGTTCACTACGACACATTTTTAAAAGCTACCAGGGTTAGAAAGCCCAAGGATAAGCCCACGGTTGAGAAAACGGTTGATCTTATCTATCAGAATATTTATGCCCCTTTATATGAGGAAGAAATTTATTCCCATGAAGAACTTTTTGACCGAGTAATGGAACTTCTGGATGTGTTCAATAATCGTCCCATGTACCGCAACTTACCCAGTCGCATGGAATGTTTTCTGAAAGAAGAAAAACCATTTCTGAAAAAACTCCCCAGTGAACCTTTTGTTCTCAAGCACCGAACAAATGCCAAAGTAAAAAAGAACTACCACGTTATTCTGGGAGAAGACTGGCACCAATACAGTGTACCATATCAATACATCGGCAAGCAGATTGCCATGATTTACGATGATCAGGAAGTGGAAGTCTACCTTGGTTTCAAGCGCATTGCTGTTCATATGCGTAATACCCGAGAAAATGGTTACACTACACTGGCTGAGCATATGCCAGAATCTCACCAAAAATACAAAGAACAAAAAGGCTGGGATGGTGATGACTTTATTGAGAGTGCCAAGCGGATAGGCGAACACACGGAAAGGATTATGGAGCGTATTTTATCCTCAAGAACCTTCATGGAACAAACCTATGATGCCTGCCTGGGAGTTCTCCGCCTGGCTGGCAAGTATGGTTCAGACAGACTTGAATCCGCCTGTAAAAGAGCCCGTCAGGGATCTAGGGTAAACTACACTATCATCAAAAACATACTCCAAAATAATCAGGACAAGATCCCTTTTGCTGAAGATCAAACTCTTCCTTTTCTCCCTGATCATGAAAATATCCGTGGACCAGAAACTTATCGTTAACTAATATATAAATCATATAATATGAATATTCAAGTAACATTAGACCAACTTCGAAACTTAAAACTCAATGGAATGGCCAATGCCTATGAGGTAGCGCTTAAACTTCCAGTACATGACCAACCTTCAACTGAATTACTCATTGGGCGATTGGTTGAGGCAGAAACCCAGCACCGGGTCACACAGAAAACTAAGCTTTACCTCAGGCAAAGCAAGCTCAGGTACAATGCCGTTCTCGAACAGGTTTACTGTAATCAGGCAAGAAATCTATCCAGGGATCAACTTATGACTCTGGCTCAAGGAGGGTTCATCGACCGAGCTGAAAACATCTTAATTACCGGTGCAACTGGTTGCGGAAAAAGCTATCTGGCTTGTGCTTTGGGCAGACATGCCTGCACTCTGGGGCACAAGGTTCTTTACTTCGGAATGAACCGTTTTCTAGAGCAAGTAACTCAAACAAAACTCGATGGAACATTTATCAAACTTTTGAATAAGATCGAACGAACACAGGTACTCATCTTTGATGATTTTGGGTTAACTCCACTGGATGGGATAACTCGTTTGGCATTGCTGCAGATACTGGAGGATCGGTACGGGAAAAAACCAACCATTGTTACTTCCCAGTTACCAGTTGTAAAATGGTTCGATTTTTTGTCTGAGCCAACAATTGCTGATGCAATAATGGACAGATTGGCAGGGAATGCACATAGAATTGAACTAAAAGGTGACTCACTAAGAAAAGCAATTATAGAAAAAAAAGACTAACTTTAATGAGCAAATACGCTACGAAAACAAGTGGTACACTTTGCGCCGTATGGGTGGTACATTTTACCCGGAATATTCAATCAACCATTGCGATGATTCAGTTGTAGTATTATATTCATCTGGATAATAAGGTCCCTCATTGAACCAGGAAAATCCGTCATGAGCTATTTTATAGATACTAAATTTCACATCATAATAGTAATCTT
>JAYEFL010000177.1:0-36547 GCA_034658635.1 Bacteroidota bacterium
AAAAAAGACATCAAGCTCAGGAAGCATCAGGAAGAAATAAAACTTCCATGTAACGAATGACGAATAACGAATGACGAATAACGAAAAACGAATGACGAATAACGAATAACGAAAAACGTCACTCCCAAAGATTTTCGCCAATAAACCTGATTATCTGATCAAAACAAGTCGGACAATCAGGTTTTATGGGAGCAGTGTGGGTGCCTCCTTCAATTTCGATGAACTGATTTTTGATGTTTACTTCTTTGGCTCTGGCGATAATAGGCCTTGATCCGTAAGCTGTTCCGAAAGGGCCTTCTTCTGTGTCGATGTGAACAGTATAGTCTGTGTCACTGTGGATACACATGATGATAGGATCACCTGTTTTTATTCGTGAGATATCGGCCATATTTCCTGCCATTGCTATCATTCCGCTAACATGACTGGAATAACCCGGATTCCCGCTTTCTCCTTCAAGACCTTCATATTCATTTAGTTCAATCAGGTTGGAGGGACTCAATTCATCTGTGCTGTTAACAAAGGCGTTAAAAAGGCCAATTTGAGCTCCGGCAGACCATCCTCCTGTGAAAATCTTGTCTGCATCTGCACGATACCGGTTCGCTGTGTCAGCATCCTTTCGGAAATACCGGATGGCAGCTTTCAGATCATAGAGGGCAGTATAGAATGCTTTTTTGTACTTCTCATGACTGTTGGTTTCGCCGGTTCTGTAATTAATGAGTGCAACAAGGTAACCGGCATGTGCCAGTTTCTCAGCCAGTGGAATGAGTAAGTCATAACTGTGAGCAATCATGTCGGGATTAAAGCCTCCGCCAGGAGCCAGAATAACAAGGGGCCTGGATTCCAGCCGATCACCATGTGGTTCATAAACATTCATCCAGTGTTCTTCTGGTTGATTGCCATATATCACACTTTCTGTGACGTCAATATTATCAAAAACAGTTTCAAGATATCGATTGTCAGCTTGGATTTCCTGATCCGGGACACGATCACTATTGCATGAACCAAGGAATAAATTGCTTAGTAGAACAATTGCTATTGAGATCTTGCTAAACGGGTTTTGCATTTAAGCTTTTTGTGAGAAATTTGAGCTAAGATAGTTTTTTTTATTATCGTGACGCCTGATCGTGACGCCTGATCGTGACGTTAGATTTTGTACATTTGAGGTAATAAACCGATTTTGTTATGAATCTACTTTGTAAGTGTTACTTGTTGGTATCCATGGTTATCCTCTCAATACCATTCAGCGGCTTCAGTCAGGATACCATTTCCCGTGATAGTTCAGATGTGAAATTGATTAAAGCAGCCCGTGAAATAATGATTTCAGCAGGTAACTGTGCCTTAATCACTCTGGATGATGCTGGTCGTCCGAGAGCAAGGTCGATGGATGCCTTTATTCCGGAAAGTGATCTTACGGTGTGGTTTGGAACAACTGTAAAAAGTAGAAAAGTCAATCAGATCAGGAATGATCCCCGGGTTAGCCTCTATTATTTCGATAGTGATGCATCAGGATACGTTATGATTCAGGGAATAGCTCAACTTGTTGATGATCCGGACGAAAAGGAGAAGCGATGGAAAACAAAATGGGAAGCCTTTTACCCAAATAAATCTGAAGATTATATTCTGATTAAGGTAAGCCCGGAATGGATGGAAGTAGTCTCCTATGCTCATGGAATAGTTAGTGAAAAGGCAACATGGGAACCACCCCTGGTAGTATTTTAATTAAATGTTGTTGAATGTCTAATGGTAGTTTTGATACTGTCCTGATTTATCCGAAGGAGAGCTTAAGCATCTTTGAGAATATTATTCCTCTGGGGCTAGCAACTATTGCTGCTGTTCTTGAGGAAAATGGGATTTCTGTGAAAATTGTCGATCTTACTTTGTACCGGGGTAATCTGATTAAAGATCTTCAGATTTGGCAGCCTTCAGTTATCGGGGTAAGTGGTACTACAGTTACAAGAAAAGGTAGTTTTAATGCTGCAAAACTTTCAAAGAAGGCTTTGCCGGGAACGCAGGTAGTTTATGGTGGTGTACATGCCACTTTTGCGGCTGAGGATACTCTTGAAAATATTTCAGAGATTGATTATATCATTAAGGGAGAAGGGGAGTATCCTTTTCTGAAATTATGTCAATGTATCATTAATGGCGAATCAGAAGATATCTTTTCAATCTCAGGACTTTCATACAGAAGAGATGGCAAGATCTTTCATAACAAGGCTGAACGGATTAACGATCTTGATAAACTACCTCCTCCAGCCAGACATCTTTTCGATAAGAAGTATGGTCTTAAACTTGATTTCTATGATTTAGATGCTGATTTCATTATGACCAGCAGGGGATGTCCGGCTGCATGTACTTTCTGTTCAGCTTCAAAAATGTTTCCAGGAGGGGTCAGAACAAGAAGTGCAGAGCTAATAAAACCTGAGATCGAAAGCCTGTTGAAAAACAAAGATATTAAGGCTTTAAAAATCTTCGACAGCACTTTCACGGCTAAGCGTGAGCATGTTTTGGAATTTTGTGAGATGATTACAGAATTTGATCTGAAATGGGAGTGCGAAATCCGTGCCGATACAGTTGACAAAGAGCTCTTAACAATAATGCGGGATGCTGGTTGTTGTTATATAGATGTTGGAATGGAAACGGTTGATCCTGTATTATTGACAAACTTGCATAAGAATGTTGATGTTGAGCAACTTGAGCAAGTTCTTGTGTGGTGCCGGGAGCTAACAATTAAAGCTAAGGTGTTTTTTATTTTTGGTCATCCCGGGCAGAGTTTTGGTAGTTGTCTGAAAGACCTTGATTACATTAAGAAAAACAGGAAAAAAATAGATTATATAGCTGCATCAATAGGCATGCGGATCTATCCTGGTACCAGAATTGAAGCTATTGCCAGGGAAAAGGGTATCATTGCTGAGGATTTCTCATGGGCTCGTTATAAGCCTCCTTTTAGCAACCTTCTGATGTTTGAGTATGGAGATGTAATGGTTTTAAGGCAAAAAGGTCTGACAACTATTCACTTTCTGACGCTTATAGTTTTGCTGGTTGTAAACAGACTCATTGCTCCATTCTCTTATTATCGTAAAATCGTGATATATAACTTGCAGAAATTACTAGGATGAAAATTACCATTTTGTGTGAAAATCAGGCCAGTTATGCAGGGGCAAAAGTTTGTCTGGCTGAGTGGGGCTTGTCTCTTTTTGTTCAAACCCATGGCATAAATATACTTTTTGATACCGGTCATACAGGCATTTACAAACATAATGCTGAGCAGCTGAACATCGATTTGCAGGATACGGATTTTGTGGTTTTATCTCATTCGCACTGGGATCATGCCGGTGGATTACAACATCATAATTTTAACAGTAGCAAGAAGCTTATAATTCATCCTGAAATACTTGAAAAGATACCTGCAAATGAATCTCATAAGTTAAAATCGGATTTTGAAATTATTGCTTCCAGGATCCCATTGGAATTCGCTGATGATATTTATTATTTGGGTGAAATTCCAAGAAAAAATAGTTTCGAGAAGGGGACGTACAAAGGCGATAATATACTTGATGATTCTGCTTTTGCTGTAAAATCAAAGAACGGAGTAATAGTAATTACAGGTTGCTCTCATTCTGGTATTTGCAATATCTGTGATTATGCTAAAGAAGTAACAGGTCAAAAACTATATGCTGTTATTGGTGGATTTCATCTATTTGAAAATGATCCAAAAGCAGTTAATGGAACCATTGAATATTTTAAAGCAGAAAAGCCCGAATACCTTTACCCAATGCATTGTGTCGATTTTCCAACAATGGCAAAATTTCATCACATCTTCGGAGTTCAGAAACTTTCAACAGGAGACAGGTTGGGGCTCGGGGACTCGGTGACAAAATGAAAACTTCGCTTTCCCCGAATAACGAAAAAACGAATAACGAAAGACGAAAGACGAATGACGAATACCCCCCTCACTCCATAATCGTATTAAAAAGCAACTTAAAAGTTCCATCAGTCTGATTCCTGTGCTGTGTTCTGAAACCTATAATAACGATCTTTCCTTTTCCATAATTTGTAGTGATCATTGCTGATTTTTTTGCGATTTTCTTTTCTCCGATTAACCATCCACTCTTCAGCAAATCTTTGTTCTGATACCTGACAATAGTTGTATAATCTGCATTTGTTCTGCTTGGAGTAATTTCAAAAGCCGGACTGGAACGAAATAGAACCAATCCTTCATCAGGCATTCCATAAGCAAGCGGATTTGTGTTGTCAAATGACACCTTAATAGTTGAGCCCGGACAGAATAATTCATTGGAACTTAAGCCTTCTGTTGAATTTCTGATTTTTAGTCCAAACTCTTCAACCACAAACTTGTAGGATGAGCCCAGTGCAACTAGAGTACCCCCTTTTTCAACAAATTTTATCAGCTCTTTAACTCCCTCTTTACCAATTCCGCTTTTGTATTTTTCAGGATATTTTTCTGGTTTTCTTCTACTGCTTGATGAATAGATCCCTTTTATCCGTTCTGGTGAGTCATCAGGTATTACAATAACATCCCAATTCTTATTTAAATCCCCATCTCTTACTTCCTGGCTCATTAAGGAATGATATGGAAACGAGAAGTTTTCGAAACATAATCTTGTCCACCCTTCATCCATATTTCCCCCATCGTAACGCTGAAATAATGCTAGCCTGCCACGATTAATATTATGGATTCCATCTGATGGCAGTTGGTTTAGAGCATTAAAATTAACTCCGGTTGCTTTCACAATTTTTATAAGCTTTTCATTAGAAGCTTTTGTGATAATGAAATCTCCCGGATTATGGGAATCAAAGCCTCTATCAATCCTTTTGACTTTAATCCCCTGATCCATAAGTAGATTGACAGCCTTGAAGCTATTATTCAGTCGACCGTCAATTATATAGCCATTTTTGCCTGCTTCAAATTTGCCAACTTTTATATCAGGGTTTTTTAGAATTGTAAAATCACCGTCAGCCTGAACTGCTAAGGCATCAACTCTGACCCCCATAAATTCATTCATTGTGTGAGTTGCAAGATCATATGGGTATATAGGTGTACCATCTTCCTTGCGTGTCCAGGAATTATCGGCATAATGAGTTTCAACCAATAAATTCATGATTAACCCCATTTTGGGTTGTGCTAATGCGATGATGTATGAGCCTTTTTGGTAATGCATGCCATCTACAGAAAACTCAGCATTGGCTTTTTTTATTTCGATTCCTGATCTCAGGAGGGTATTAACCATTTTCACAGAGGTGAGATAATCATGCTGATTGGCTGGAATAACAAGGGTTTTTACTTCACCGCTTGCACCCCTTTCTGTCTGATTCTTTCCTTTCAGGTAGGCCGTAGTCAGAACGGATTCTTTGTTTCGGGCTGCCAGATCTAACAGTGACCATGCTGATGATTTCTTTTGCTCAACTATGTTTCTTAATCTCCACCATCCTCCTGGCCATGGGTTTGGGAAAGTGGATTGAGCTTCATACTCAGGAAACATTCTGCTGTTGGCTCTAAGTTGTTCAGGATGAATGTAAACTGGTGTTGCCAGTCGAATCCCGGCAGATTCAGTAAGCATACCGGCGATATTATGAAAGGGTGTTACCCAATGCCATCCAAAATGCCCCCATCCTGCAAATTGAGCCGCGTTCAGAACGCCCTTGAATCCTTCCTCTTCTAATTTATAGGCTATATGTGAGCCGTACCAGCTGATTTCTCTCCATACCAAAGGATCGGCATATGGACGAATAGGATCGCAATATGGAGGAACATAAAAACGAGCTCCATACGATCCCATGTGGTGATGATCAATATAAGCTTGTGGAGGCCAGTCGACAAACATCACTTTGGCAGTATATTTTGATTCAATCAGATTCAGATAATCACCATCCCTGTTATTATCATGCCCGCTGTATTTATGGTACAGATATGGCATGCTCAAGCCTTCATATTCAGTACCAACAGTTTCACGATACCAGTCGGTGATCATTATTTGTCCGTCAGGATTAAGACATGGAATCATGAAATACAGAACATTATCCAGAATCCGATTTGTTTCAGAATCCTTTTTTGAAAGTAAATCATAAGTCAGCTCAGGAGTCATTTGAGTTCCACCAACTTCAGATGCATGTAAACTCATTGATTGGAATATCACAGCTTTTCCTTCCTGGATATACTCATCGATGGTTTCCTTAGTCACGCCCCGAGGGTCGGAAATGGTTTTATTAATCATTTGCAGGCGGTTGAGCTTGGCTAAATTGTCAGGAGAAGAAATAATCAAAACCAAAAAGGGATGTCCTTCTGCAGAGGGGCCCATGTTAATGATTTTCAGTCTATTACTTTCTTTTTCGAGTTTGTAAAAGTATTCGACAATCTTATCCCAGCGGGCAAGTTTTCGGTCTTCTCCCATTTGAAAACCGAAGAATTGCTCGGGTGAGGTGATTCTGTTTTGAGCGCAGGAATAATTATTCTTTACACTATAAGCAGAAAGCAGCAAAAAGACAAGTAGCAAGTGATTGACTTTTGAAAAATTCATAATATCAAATACTTAGGTGAGTTTCAGTATAGTAAATTTAGGAATTTTGCGTGAAAAAGCAGTGAGGAAGAAGATGCTGTACAAAAGGTTTGAGGAGACGAGGAGCATTTTCTTGGCGTCACTATTACCACAAGCACTTAGCTAGTCAAGCGGCAAAGTGAAATAAAAGATTGTGCCTTTTGGAAGATTGGGTTCGACCCAAATTCTTCCGCCCATTTTTTCTACCAGAGATTTAGTAATGGCTAATCCCAATCCGGTTCCGGGTATAGTTTTTTTATTGTTTCCTACACGGTAAAAACGGTCGAAAATCTTCAATGAAGCTGATTCAGAAATGCCTTCTCCTGTGTCTGCGACTCTGAATTGAACCATTTTGTCAATTATTTTGTATCCTAAGGTGATAGAACCTTCTTCAGTGTATTTGAAGGCGTTACCAATGATATTGTCCAGAATCTGGTTTAGTCGGTTTGTATCACTTATGATTTCCAATGGTCCGTTATTGACCAATTCGAATTTGATTAAGTCAGACTGATTAAGCTTCTTGAATTTAAGGTAGGTGTTGTTAAGCAGCTCATGCAATGCAAAGGCTTCGGGTTGGATTTCTAATTCTCCGGATTCGATCACAGAGATGTTAATTATATTTCCAATGATGGCTAAGAGTTGGTTTCCTCCTGATTGCACCAGGCCGATATAGTTTTGTCTGTCACTGTCTTCAAGATCATTGTCTGTTAACAGTTCACTAAAGCCTAGAATGCTATTTAATGGTGTACGGATTTCGTGAGAAATATTAGCAATGAATGCCGATTTGAGCCGATCACTTTCTTCGGCTTTATTTTTTGCTACAGCCAGCTCAGCAGTTCTTTCATCAACCAGGTGAACAAGCTTGGTTGATAATTTGTGTTTATTCTTAAAAGCCTGGTAGGTTAGTATGACAATAAGCAATATTGCAGCACCAAAAAGCGCCAGGATGATCAGGAATTTTGATTGCAACACGATCATGTCCTCTTTGGAACTCAAAATGTCAGCCTGCTCTGTCAAAAGTTTGTCCTGCTCTCTGCCCAGTATTATTAGACTATCTAGCATCATGCGATGCTCTTGCTTTTGCTGCTCTAGTGACAATACAGTCCTATTCAGAGAATCCTTTAATATCTGGCCGTGCTTTATTTGGCCGGATATCAGGTTGAAAACTCGTTGTTGTGATTTAAGTTTGTCATTGATTATTTGATATTGATCAAGATTAATTAGAGTTTTTTGTTCGATCGCACTCAGGCTGGTATGAAGACTGTCAATTTTAATTTTGCTCAGCGTGATTTCATCCTCTTGTTGCAGGATGCTATTGTTTTTAAGCTCAATTTCACTGATATAGTGTCTCAGATTTTGTTCCATTACATCCAGAGAGTCTCTCATTTCTCTATAAATCTCAATAATGTCAACCTCCTGGCCCCCGAGCAGAAGTAGTTCTGTGTCAAATTCAAATCCTGTTGCAGTAAAGTTCGATTTATTTAGCTCAAAACTAAAACCCGAAGTTTGCTCATTGTAATGCAGATTAATCATCACGTACTTTAAATCAGGGCATTGGTCAGTGATTAAGAGAATATTTTGAGCCTGACTAATATTCCATAATTCTGAAATGTTTTTGTTGTGCTTTTTTGATACCACCAAAATATGCAGATCACCAATTTCTGATATTTCTGACAGGAGCTGTATGCTTGCCCTCTTCCCAGAGATCTCGTTATTTTTAAGAAAGAAATCAAACTCTTTATAGGTTTCTGAATCGTTAAGGAACCCAATATTCAAAGTGCTAGTATTTTCAAGTTCAGGGTAATTTACATGTTGGGCCAGCTGAAAAATCAGGGCAGCTTTAAGTACCCCGTAACTATACTGTGCATAAGATCTTATTCCACTGAAAAGAAGGATGATGGAGAAAATTATTATTAATGAAGATTTACGCATTTATGTATGTTATTCACCTTTAATCCCACGTGATTTGGCTATTTGAACCTGAAGACCCAGTCTGAAATTGAATCCATCCTGAATAATGGCAGGTAAGTATCCAAAGTCCTGCTTGTGCAGGCCTCCATGTTCTATATGGCTGTTGAGTATGTTATTAAAATTACCGTAAAATCTAAGAGTTTTGAAGAATTCTTTCGATCTGATATGAATATCTATTTGAGTAAACCCTGGTTGTAATCCGTCTGGATACGCATTAAAATTCTCATTGTTGATCTTGCCAATTATTCGAATTCTTGGAGAAAGTGATAGATAGGTGTTAGTCCACGTAAGAGTACTTAACAGCTTATGCTTTGCCACTCGCGATACCGGGAAATGCGTTCCATCTATATTGCTAAAAGCGTTGGTATAAGAATATGATGCCTCAAAAGACAAGTTCTTTGCCCTGCCAATAATATTAAAGATGGCGCCGTTAATGGTTTGGGTTCCGATATTGGCATTAACAATTCCTGTTGAGTAAAGTGGCTTTTCTGGTGTGCTGTAAAATTTATTATAAACTGAATCAGAAAACACGACGCGCGAAATGAGATTAGTAAGATTGCTATGGTACCAATTGCAATTGACTTCAAGATTGTCTGTAATCTCTTGATGTATAAGAACTTCAGCTGTATATATCTTTTGTGGTTGCAGCGTCCAATTAGGGGCTATTGAGCGATAGTCATCAGAAGAATACATCACCAGCCAGGGATCTCCAAATTGTTCATAGAGCAAAAAGAGTGACGGAGCCTGGAAAGCTGTTCCATAAAGAATTTTAACCCGGGTTCGATCAGTGGGTTCCAGGATTATTCCGGATCTTGGATTAAAAACTCCTTTGTACCTGCTTGAGAAATCATACCTTCCTCCAAGAATGAACTGAACTATCGGTGATGGTTTATAGGTGAACTGTGCAAGACCGGCAAGCCTGTACTCTGTAAGACTGAGCTCATCAATAATTATCCGTGCATTCTCGCCATCAAACTTTACAGAAGTATTCAGTACCTGATCGTTGGCATAAGGAGGAATGCTGCGTGTAGATTCTATTTCAAGTCCGGTTTGAAATTTAAGTTCCTCATTGATTCTGTGTGTGAAATTCAATGAAGACCGAAGAGAGTTATCCCTTCCTGTCATGTATTGACTGACCGCTGAATCAATATTGTAAATACCGAACCATTTATACCACTGGGTACTTGGGTCGATCGAAGAATATATGCCATTGATATCAAAGGAAAGAGAAGTGTGTTCATTGAATTCCTTCTTATAATCAAGAGACCATATATTGTTAGAAACCTTCCACTTGTTCTCCTTATTGTAAATAAAACCATTTGGGTGTACGCCCAGAGCATTGCCTTCATTAAACCCTTGACGGAAGTACGATAAACTAAAGTCTTTGTATCGGGTACGAAGGTATATGGTGTGATCATTTATGGGTTGCTCAAATTCCGGTCTTTGTGGAGAATGATACCTGTCAATAATTGAGAAGATGGAATCTTTCCCTCTGAAATCAGGCCCTTTTGAGGTAAATAATCTTGCAGAGGCAAAAATGCTAAAATCTTTAGTGATTTGTCCGCCAGCTTCAAGGTTGAGGTCATTTGAAAAAGAAGAACCCAAACCATATCGGGCTCTTAGTGATAACTTATCAGCAGTCGATTTTGTAATAATATTTATTATTCCTGAATAGGCATCAGCACCATAGATTACTGAAGCCGGACCAAAAATGATCTCAACCTGATGAGCAAAACTAACAGATATGGAATTACCTATCGACAGAAATGTCCCAGATGGTGGGTTTATTTTCTTACCATCGATCATCACTAAGAAGCGATCATTTCCTTCAATTCCTTTAATTGTATAATACTCTCCATATCCTCGAGCATTATCAACAATGTCAATCCCAGGAATGTCTTTCAGGATATCAGAAAGATCATGATATCCCCTGTCTTGAATTTGATCTTCAGTAATAACAACCATGGTAGCAGGAGCATCACTTTTCAATTCCTTGAATTTGCTGGCTCCAATAACATGCAGATCAAGGAGTTGCGCCAAAGGAATATTCAGGAGATCTTCCTTGCTAATTTTTACTTCCTGAGCACTTACAAGGCTGGTCGACCAAAGCAACACTAAAAAAAACGAAACTCTCAATTTTCGCATTATCAGTCAGATTATTCAAAAGATACAAAAATCACTAAGCGGTAGAACCTACGATAAGTGTAAATGTATATATATTTTTTATCATTGTCTTACTGATTACTAGTGTGTTCGTCAAATAGTACTGAAAACTTCCCCACATGTTCTACAATGGTTGGTTCTGGCTCTGTGGCTCGGGGGCTCGGGGACTCGGTTATTTCATTACTGGGAAGCTTGAGATTCTTAGTCTGGCTGCTCCCATTGGGATTAGGGTTATTTCTGTTGCTGGTTCATTGTTTACTACCGGACTCATTGGAAGTTCGTTTACCAGGTTTTTTTCATCCATCACCCATTCAGGGATCAGTTTTCCTTTGGCTTTGATTTCTATGGGATTTCCTTCGTGTGTGAAGGGAATATTTGATTCAGGATATCCTCTTTTGATTACTTCAAATGATTTGACAGGGTTCTCATCTGCCAGAACTAATCCATAGTTCCAAGGGCTTGCCGGATAGATTCCCCATGCTGGCCATTCTTCTGTGCCACCTTCATGAACATAGTTTTCTTCAATCTTTAATGAAAAGGTCAGAGGGCCATAATCAATCGAAACGCTATTTTTATTCTCTGTCCATTCCCTGATACTGAGCTCCATAGGGAGAGTCAGCCTAATGACATCGCCGTTTGTCCATATTTTTTCAATACGGATATAAGAGGATAAAACAGAATAACCGAATTCTTCTCCGTTGATGCTGACAACAGGACTATTGCACCATGTTGGGATTCTCAGATACAGAGGGAATCTTACAGGATCATCCGGGTTTATTACAAACTCCACCACATCATCAAAGGGATAATGAGTATGTTCTTCAATACTAACTTCAATTCCTTTACCTACAAATGCAGTTACCGTGTTTTCAGAATATAAGGCTGCAACCAAGCCATTGTCTGCAGTTGCCAGCCATAAATGTTCAGCATAATAGGGCCATCCGTGTCCTTGGTTGTGCTGACAACAGCGGTGTCTGTTCGGATCCATGTGGAACATTGGTCCGCCATTCTGAATGCCAGGATTCTTAGGTACTTTATCTGCCTGGACCAAATTTGGTGAAACCAGGTATCTCAGGGCTTTCATGTCGGCTGTAAGTGCTGCCGGATAAGAATTAAAGGCCACATCCTCACAGCGATCGGCCCAAACAGGATCACCGGTAATGGTGTACAGGATTTCCGTGGATAACATCATCTCAACCATTCCGCAGGTTTCAACGGCCTGACGTGGATCAGTATATCCCTCGCGGCAATTCTCATCACCGGCAAACATCCCTCCCGGTACTTGTCCGTACAGCTTTCGGATTTCTTTGAAATTTCTATCAGAAGCAATCAGATGCTTATCGTCTTTTGTCTGCATGTAATATGTAGTAGGCTCACCAAAACTTTGAGACATATTTACATTATGCCAGTTCGGAATTCCGTCTGTCCAGTTCACAGATTTCTTATGCACTTTATTGGCCAGTTCGAGTAGTGTTTCATCTGCTGTTCTGTTATATAACCAATAAACTGAGTAAAGCAGGTCTCCTCCACGATTAGCGGGCCAGTATCCTACCAGGAATTGGTCTTCAGGAACGGTTTTGAGATAGTTGAAATAATTAGTCATCAGGATAATGACTCGTTCATCCTGGGAGTAAGAATAGTAATCTTGCAGGATAAACAGCATTACCATATTGGGCCAGAGATCTACTCGTCCTTTAAGATTTGTGGCAGCACCTGTACGATCTTCATCGGGACCGAACCAGCCATCTTCTTTCTGACTATTTAGTACGGCCTCAATCCATAGCTGAGTTTCTTCAAGCATATCATCTCGTCCGAGTATATAAGCAATGTTGCTGTAACCTTTAAGCCAATAGGGTAATTCCTCCCATCCGTGATCTCCAGATCCATCAGTGCTGAGCCATGAATTATTCTCCTTAATCAGGAACTTGCTGATTTCTCCCAGATGTCCGAAATATCCATCTGCCTGTAATTCGAGCTGCTTTCTCACCCATCCTGAGGGTTCAATTGAGCCGATTGGTAGCTTGACGAAAGGGGTTGAAATCAATGGTGCGATGTTACCAATGTAATTCATATTAGTTTGAGTAGTGTCTGGTAAATCAATGCTGGTTACAACAGGAGTGTTATCGCAACTGATCAAAAGAATCAGGCTCAGAATTGAAAGGGAAAGTACGTTTCTCATAGTGTCTTTACTTAAGCTGAAGATTATTAGTAAGTATACTTAGAATTTCTATAATTGGCCTTGTCAAGATACCAATCTTCATAGTCTTTGCCAGAAGAAACTGCCCAGGCAGTAAAAAACAAATAGGCCTGCGAGATTTTAGATTTCTCAATTGGGTAGTCATAGGTGCCGATTATATTTAATGCCCAGGGAAGATTGTTCTGAGACTTATAATACCTGTTGATTGCCGGGATAGAAGAGTCATCGGAGCTATAAAAAAGATCATGATCAACCTTGTTTGTTGGTAAATGATTTGGGAGATGAATCTCTCTATTTCTTATGCTGTTGACGATAACAAATGGATTGAATTCGTCTATATTCAAATCAGCTAGACTATACTTCTCAGCCGGAAGGTTAATTAAAAGAGTTATTGTCACAGGATCTACATATGCAGCATCAGGATTTGTATTGATTCCAGATCCACCGGGACTATGTAAAACGTTATATGCATTATCAAAAACGATAAAGGTTGGTCTGTTTTGATCTTTTTCCAGCCCATTGTTATCTAATGTGATATAATTCTCGGAAAGTATTGATCCACTAACACTGAAGTCTTCAGAGCTCAGTTTGTCACCCATAAATTGAAATCCGAAACCATTCTTAAAACTGGCCCCGATTGCTCGTAAAATAAATTCTGCAGTTATCTGACTCACATAATTATTTGCATCTGAAATTATTGTAAAATGGTAATCAAGAACCAAATCATTGAAGTCATAATCACCTATACCGGGCCACAGGTCTTCGAAAGCCAAAGATCCTTTTTCGCCTGCAGGATAGTTATTCTCGAAAGCTGCTTTTGCATTATCAGGGAAATCATCATCAGAATCTTTCACCCCATCACCATCTGCATCTGAATTCGGCAGATCCTGATAATATGTTTTTATCTCTGTTTGTTTGAGGCATTTCGAGAATATTTTGACTTCATCGATTGAACCGGGAAAGAATTTTTGTGAGCCTTCGTTTGATCCGATGCAAACGATTCTTGAATTAATAGCCAAAGGATTTTCAATCTCATCGTGATCAGCTTCTTCGCCATTAACATAAAATCTGAAATTCAATCCATCATAGGTTAAGGCCAGATGATACCATGTATTCAATAATGGTCTGCCTCCATCCCATTCAAGTCTGTGAGTTTGTTCATCAGTCGTTCTTATCCGAGCATTCCACCCGTCCCAATTGCCAAGCCCTAAACCATGGCCATCCCAATCACCTTTCTCCAGAATTTTCGATGTTACATAGCCCTCGGTCTTTGCCCAGGCCATCATGGTAATAGCACCCCTGAGATCTATATCTTTACTGTTTTCCACCTCAACCCA
This sequence comes from Bacteroidota bacterium, assembly GCA_034658635.1. Taxonomy (GTDB): domain Bacteria; phylum Bacteroidota; class Bacteroidia; order Bacteroidales; family UBA12481; genus JABHCC01. The sequence continues at coordinate 14,223 of JAYEFL010000177.1, forward strand.
ATCAGAAGTTCCATTGAATTTCAAACAGCTTCCGAATACCCCATTGTCCCAGTCAGCACCATGGATTTGTCCAATGTGAGCATTAGCAATATCATTAGTTGTACTACCCTGATTTTCGTCAAATCCAAAGTGATTAATCAGAAAGTCTGACTCTGAGTATATCTGTTGCACTTCTGTAAGTCCCAGAGGATGATCCCACACAATGAATTCATCAATACTCCCAATCAGGTTTTGTCCGGCGTGTACATCATCTGATCTTTGTCCTAATAATACACTGGTGAGCTCAGGTTTCCATTCTGGGATTCCAGAAAAAATGCCAACAGATTCTCCATCAATAAAGGCCTCAAATGACTTATCCTGAATGTTCCAGGCCATAACAAAATGGTGCCAAAACCCACTTCCAGCAGATACCCCAGACACTCTTTCGCTTAGTAAGATTCGTGCCTCCCAGTTATTGTAGATAAACCTTATCTGATTGGAGGAGCTGTACTCAATACGAAGTTCAGTCTTTGTTTTACTATCACGAAAGTGGACTATATATGCTGAATTTGGTTTACCTACAGCATCAATTCTGGTCCAAAAAGAGATGCTGCTACTGGCTTGTAGAAAAGTAGATAACTCGCTTTTTGCGGCATCCAGATTGATATAGCTTTCTTCACCATCCAGTAGAATACCTTCATCTATTGCTGCAGGTACGAAATTGCCATTATTTATCAGAGCATTTATTCCAGATACCTTATCTGGACTATTAGCCCCGTCAGATTTGTCAAATGACCACCAGAGTAGTTTACCCCTTGTCTCATTTTTTAAACTCTTGAAGCTTCCCCCATCCCTGAGGTCGCAGACAATGTTTTCGTTGTTTAAATCGAAATGATTTGAATTTACCAATATGTTTTTCTCATAAGCAGGTATTGATAGCTTAACATGATAATTTTCAATAGACGTATGAAAACCTTTATGGTAGATAATTTTTTTGTCTACCGAAGAAATAGTAACTATTCCTGATTCCTCAAGAATTATCTCAAAGTTAATTGTGCGGTCAGTCCTCCAGGAAAAGTTTTCAGGAACAAATACTTCCTCAATGTCCAGGTCCTGAATATTTATTGTTGGTTTTTCACAAGAAAATAACCCTATAATTGCGACCAATAATCCGAAATAAATAGCTCTGCCCATGATTTCCCATTTTTGCTTTTATCATCTAAAGATAAGGTAAACAAAGCACTTCTGAAGAACTATTTGACTAACGTACGATAGTCACAACCATTCTCCTATGGAGGAAAGAAATGTAAGATTCTTAATTGGTGATAATGCAGGATGTGGTTTGAATTTCTCTATCTGTAACTAACTGAATCAGGTAAGCTCCGGGAGCTATGTCTGATCGGTTCCATAAGAGCATGTGACTTCCAGAACTCAATTCTTCAGACAGAAGTTCTTTAACAACAATACCCTGAAGATTTATGATATTCACGTTCACCATTGAATACTTCGCCAGGCTGAATGATATTGTTGTTTGATCATTGAAAGGATTTGGATAGTTTTGGTGCAGAACTACATCAGTATTTGGCTGAGCTTCCATACCTGAAGAACCGATCTGGCTCCAGGTGAACTGTTTGCTTCTTTCTCTGATGCCGCCTGTCTGACTATTGGCAGAGTTGTATGTCCATGATATTTTGTTGGATCCACCTCCTCCCAGAGTTGTAGCAAAAAGCCTCTTAGAGGTAGCTCCAAAGTACCTTGACTGATTTGCAGGATACTCTCGATCATCCCAGGTTGCATCCACGTGAATCCATCCATAAGGTGGCAGATAGATTTGAGACCATCGGTGAAAAACCTCATCAATGTAGGGGAGTGAGCCATTGTTGTAGGCTCCTGCTTCGTAGCGGGCAGGAATATTAGCAGCCCTGCACATGGCTATAAAGAGATATGAGTATTCAGAGCAGGAACCATGACCCTGGGTGAGAATTTGTGGTGCCGGATCCCATCTGCCATCCAGCTCATAGTGGATCTCACGAATGATATAATCATGGATTTTCCTCGCCTTCCAGTACATATTCGTTTCGGCGCCAATTGCCTGAGTAACAGCATTCGTAATGGCCGGATTATGAATGTCATAAAGCTCTCCGTCTGCCATGTAACTGTTCTGTATTGATGCCGGTACATCCCATAGAGTCCCAACTTCATCCGGGAGGACATAATAGCGCAGATCATAAGTTGTAATATCCACATCCATATTGTAAACGATACTATCACCGGGATTGATTATGTTATTGAAAAAAGCAAAGCTCTGATCCCACTGATCTGTATCGAAGCTTATTGGATAGGGAGAAAAGATCAAATCAGAATCCAGGCTTTGTCTGAGAGAGGAATAAGGCTTGCAAATCCAGGTTCTGAGATTCATAAAAGTGCTTCCAACATTTCTGACCGTTAGTTTGTACTGCAAATGTGCATTGAGTGAATCGAGATAAACCACACGATTAGTGCCGCTAGTGTTCATTTTTGTTAGAGTTCCTGAATTATATCCGGCTATCCATAAATCATCTCCATCCCAACACAGGCCATAAGGAGAATCAACAGGCGAGGGAATAATCATTACTATTTTCTGATAATCAAGATCAATTTTATAGATCTCTTTCAAAGAATTATCAGCACACCATAAGTATTTTCCGTCGTAAGCGAGCCCTCGTGTTGTCCCCCCCGGTGCAACTATAGTATCCAGGTATACTCCGGTCTCAGGATTGAGTTTGTATAAATGCTTTTTTTGACTGTCGGCATACCAAAGAAATCCATCGATAAATGTTATTCCTCTGGGGGTACTGCTTACGTTTATTGTTTTAATTGTTTGTCCGGAAGCATCTAATTGGTAAATCTTATTGCTTCGATTTCCACTGCACCATAAACTGTTCCCATCCCAGGCCAGACCGGTTGTATATGTATCAGGTGCAGGAAATGAGATTAATACCTCAGCTGATGACAGATCTATTTTACAGATCAGGTCTTCGGTATAATCGATCATCCAAATATGAGAACCATCCCAGCAAATCCCCGTTGGCTGATGGGCTTCTCCAACAGATAATGTCTTACTTACGCTTCCAATTTGTGCGAAAGAAGAATGGACAATAAGCAGAGCAGCTGACAGGAATAATAGTTTGCGCGATGTGATCATAAACAAAGATAAGTAATTATTATCTTCACAATATGAAAACACCACTCCTTCTTTTGTCCATGATTCTGCTTCTCGTTGCTTGTAGCTCTCCAATCGATTACACGTATCAGAAACTTGAAATTAATGGCTTGCCCGACTCTGTCAGAGTAGTGACAACCGGGGATCTGACAGGATCAAAAAATGCTGAGTTGATCTGTGGAAAGGATTCAACCATAATGATATATTCATTGGAAAACGATTCGGCATATTTGGTTCTCGAGAAGAGCCTGTGTGATGAAGTTTTGAAAATTGCAGTTGGAGACGCAGATAATGATGGCAATAATGAACTGCTTGTGGTTACAGGGCGGCAGAGGTATGTGGAAACGGAGGTAAGGGTTACCATGTTTGATTATGCAAATGAAGAATGGGTGATCAGTGAATTATTCGAGAAGCATTCAATTCGTCCGAGACCTACAGAGCTGATTATTGCTAAATATCCTGACAATGATCGTAATTCAGTTCTTGTATCCTATTTCGAATCCAAGTACCTGGTTGAAACGGTAAATATTTTCTTGTCGGATGATGAATGGAAGAATGAAGTAATAGCTGTTAAGCGTATGGCCATGGCCATGGATGTTGGTATGGTTCGAAATAATGATTCAGAGGATGCAAATATGGAAATGGTGGTTGGCAGAGTGTATGGTGATGAAATTGGCATGGTGGGAGAATCCTATATTCTTGGGTCTGATGAAGTTTTGCCTTCAAAACGAGGTGTTAAGGCTATCAGGATTGGTGATGGTGATAATGATGGAGAAAATGAAATCTATGTGGGCGATGGCTGGCATCAGGATTACGGTAAGATCGCACGTGGTCGGCTGGCAGAGATTAATGTTCAAAATTATGATGATGCATATTCCTTAATCGAGGATGTAAAGTACCAATATGAAACAACTCAGATTGAAATTGCCGATGTGAACAAGGATGGATTAAACGAGGTAATAACCCGGGGAAACCGCTCATTCAGGATTTATCAAAAAGCGGAGGACGAATGGACTGTTTTTACGGATACTGTTTTTCCAGTTGGACAATTTACTATCGGAGATGTGATTGGGGACTCCCATCCGGAGGTGATTTTTTCCGGACCAGAAGTTCAGATCTATAGTTTTGGAAATATTGAATTTAATTCTGACCTGGGAGAAGAAATAGTTACCGAACGTGTTAGTCCGGATTCAATTATTGGGAATCCTGCCCCTGAAATGAGTATGCTAAAGTGGTATAACGGCAGTTTCCCTGGCTTATACAAAAGCAAAGGCAAAGTGATTCTTCTTGATTTCTGGGCAACATGGTGCAAACCTTGCATTAAAACCTTTCCGGAGATGGAAAGATTACAGAAGACTTACGGGCCTCAGTGCTTACAAGTTCTGGGGATAACGCGCATTGATAATCGTCAGAATATAGCTGATATTGAGGCTTTTATAGAAAAGCAGGAATTTGTTTATCCAATTGGCCTGTCTGATGAATCATTGAATAATCTGGCTTATGGAGTAGGGGGTATCCCTCATGTGGTTTTGATCGATAAAAAAGGTATCGTAAGATATTATAAAGTGGGTTCCGGAAATCCATCAGAGTTAGAGGAAAAGATAGTTAGTATATTGGGGGAATAGTTACTTACTTACTTGGTTGCTTGGTGTTACACTTATTTATATGATTGAATTTATTTTAAACGATACTTTGATTAGAACCGATAATCCTCCGGGGGTGTCACTTCTTGACTTCATTCGAGTTGAGATGGGCCTGACCGGCACTAAGATTGGCTGCAGGGAGGGAGATTGTGGTGCATGTACGGTTATGGCCGGAGAACTTGTAGACGGAAGGGTGAAGTATAAATCAATTGTTTCATGTCTTACCCCACTGGGTAATGTTCAGGCTAAGCATGTTGTAAGTATAGAGGGATTACAGGCTGAAATCTTGTCACCTGTTCAGCAGGCTATTGTGAATAACTCAGGAACACAATGTGGTTTCTGTACTCCTGGCTTTGTGATGTCACTATTTACTCACAGCTTGTCAGAAGATGTTTCTGATTTCAAAAAGACCCTGGCCTCCATTGATGGGAATATTTGTCGCTGTACTGGATATAAATCTATTGAAAAGGCAGCAAAGGAAATATGGGAATTAAATCAAACCCGGGAGGATGAAGATGCTGTAGAATGGATGGTTAGAAACAAATATCTACCTGCATATTTCTCTGAAATTCCTGAACGTCTGATGACTATTAGTCCTTCTGATAGTGTAGTACAAAAAGAGGGTATTATCCTGGGTGGAGGTACAGATCTGATGGTACAGAAGGCTGATGATATAGCAGAGGCAAACCTGGATTTTATTTCGGTAAAACGAGTCACAAATGGAATAAAAATAGAGAATGGCTATTGTACAATTAATGCTCAGACAACAGCAAATGAACTTATGCAGTCAGAAGAGCTGCAACAGTATTTTCCGAACATTGAAGCACATTTTAAGCTTATTTCTTCTACCCAAATAAGAAACATGGGAACACTTGGAGGAAATATTATGAATGCTTCTCCGATTGGAGATCTCATAATGTTTTTTCTTGCGCTTGATGCTAACTTGTTGATAAAGAATGCCCGGAGAGAACAGAGGGGGCTCCCCCTTAAAGAATTTTATTTGGGATATAAGCTCTTGGATATTCAGGAAACAGAGTATCTGGAAGAGATTAGTTTTAGCTTACCAGTGGATGGGGATTATTTCAATTTTGAAAAAGTAAGCAAGAGAGAGCACCTTGATATTGCCAGCGTAAATACTGCTATCTTGATAAGCGTCGAGAATAATCGGATATGCAAAATTCGATTATCTGCTGGAGGAATTGCTCCAATCCCCTTGTTTTTGAAGAATACTTGTGAGTACTTAACAGGGATGAAACCTGATATGGAAAACCTGGTTCAAGCTAGCAAGATACTGCAGAGTGAAATTTCTCCGATCAGTGATATCAGGGGAAGTGAAGAATATAAAAGATTGTTGTTGCGGCAATTGTTTTTTGCTCATTTTACTGAGCTATTCCCTGGTGAACTGAATCTTGAGGTCTTACTTCCAAACCCAAATGAACAATGAAAAATATTGATTCAATAGGGCACGTAACCGGAAAGTCTGTCTTCCTTGATGATATTCCGGTAATAAAGGGCAGCTTACATGCTGTTGTTTTTGCATCATCTTGTGCTCATGGTATAATTCTAGACCTGGATATATCAGCTGCGATTGCGGTGCACGGAGTTATCCGGATCTTCACGTATCAGGATATCCCAGGAGAGAATCAAATCGGTGGAATCATTCCGGATGAGCCCTTACTTGCAGAAGGTGAAGTACATTTTATCGGACAACCAATTGCGGTTGTTGTGGCTGAGACTGAAGCATCGGCGCGTAAGGCCAGGAAGTTGATTCGTGTTGAATATGAAGAGCTGCCTGTTCAGACTGATCCCAGAGAGGCATTTAATAATGGAGATTTGCTATTTCCTCCACGTGTTTTTCAGACAGGGGATATTGCATCAATATGGAGTAAATGTGATCACATTTTTGAAGGAAGAGCTGAGAGTGGAGGACAGGAGCATCTTTATCTTGAAACCCAGGGATCATATGCTTATCCTACAGAAACAGGTAATCTGATAGTTCATTCCTCTACACAGGGTCCTAGCATAGTTCAAAAGATTGTTGCAAGGGTCTTAGGTATGTCCATGCATAAGATAGAGCTTGATGTACGTAGATTAGGAGGAGCATTCGGGGGTAAAGAAGACCAGGCTACTCCATGGGCTGTTATGGCAGCTATGACAGCACAATTGCTTCAGAAACCGGTGAAGCTTGTGTTGAGTCGTGAAGATGATCTGTATATGACTGGCAAAAGGCATCCTTATACCAGTGATTTTAAAATAGGTCTTTCAAAAGACTTTAAAATATTGGCATTGGAGCTGAGTTTTTTCCAAAATGGTGGTGCATCTGCCGACCTGTCTCCTGCTATATTGGAGAGATCACTATTTCATGCCACAAACAGCTATTTTATACCTAATGTCAAAGCTTCTGCATATAGCTGTAAAACTAACCTGCCACCAAATACTGCCTTCAGGGGTTTTGGTGCTCCCCAGGCAATGTTTGTCATGGAAGCAGCAATTGCAAAGGCAGCGAATGAATTGAGGATCCCATCCCGAATTATCCAGGAGAATAATCTGATCAGAGATGATCAGGAGTTTCCTTATGGTCAGATTGCAAAAAATGCAAATGCTGTTTCTTCATGGAAAGAAGCTTTTAGAACTTTTGATATTGAAGAAAGGATTGCAAAAATTGAGGCTTTCAATCGCGCTAATTCTATTCTTAAAAAGGGAATGGCAATGATGCCAATTTGTTTTGGAATTTCTTTTACCAAAACTCCGATGAATCAGGCCAGGGCCTTAGTTCATATTTATCAGGATGGAAGCATTGGAATCAGTACAGGTGCAGTTGAGATGGGGCAGGGTGTTAATACAAAGATGAAACAAGTTGCGGCTAAGATTTTTTCTGTTGATGTAAATAGAATTAAACTTGAAACTACTAACACCACCAGGGTTGCCAACACCTCACCAACAGCAGCTAGTTCAGGAGCAGATCTGAACGGGAAGGCTCTGCAAATTGCTTGTTTAACTCTACTGGACCGATTAAAGGGTACAGCCCGAAAAATGATTGGGAATCACTCGGATGATATTGAGATCATGAATGAAATGGTTCATGCAAATGGAGACCAAACAAGTATTGGATGGGAAAACCTGATAGAAACAGCCTTTCTTGCCAGAGTCAATCTTAGCGAGAATGGACATTATGCAACACCGCTAATTCATTTTGATAAAACCAGGGAGAAAGGGCATCCATTTACGTATCATGTTTATGGTACAGCTTTGTTAACTGTTACTCTTGATTGTATTAGAGGACGATATCACTTTGATGGTGCCCATATTGTTCATGACTTTGGGAAAAGCATGAATTCAGATCTTGATACTGGTCAGGTTGAGGGAGCAGTTGTTCAGGGAATTGGATGGATGACATTAGAAGAAGTGAGATATGATAAGACAGGAAAACTCTTATCCAATAGTTTGTCAACCTACAAAGTTCCCGATATTTACACTGCTCCTGCTATTATTGAATGTAAAGCACTGGAAACAGAAGGACCTGAGCTGGCAATAATGAAGTCTAAAGCAATTGGTGAACCTCCGTTTATGTATGGTATAGGCGCATTCTTCGCTTTGCAAAATGCGATCAAAAGTTTTAACCCGGAATATGACTCAGATTATACAGCCCCCTTAACCCCGGAGCGAGTCCTTTTGGCTTTATATTCATGACTTACTCAAAACATAATATTCTCCGGGGAGCCATTATCTATGCATCAGGCGACACAATAGCTGCGCTGATTCTTAATGAATTTTCATTAATGAGATTGTTGGGGATGGTGTTCATAGGAGCTACTGTTTATGCATTTGAGATCCCGAATTATTTTGCCTGGATAGAGAAAAAAACAAAGAATCTGACCGGACTCAAACTGCAGTTTAGTAAAACATCACTCGCTATTCTGTATTTTAATCCCCTCTGGATCAGCCGACACCTGCTGTTTATTATGCTGATATCAGGTCATGTTGGAGAACTGTCATGGGACCTGATTCGAATTGGTTCTCTGTCATTTTTGGTAAATATTCCTCTGTCAATCATAGCCAATTACGTTATTCAGAATAGGATACGGTTAAAATGGCGCTTTTTCTCCAGTGCAGTATTTTCTGCATTGATGGCGATATATTATGCTTTGAGTGTTGTGTTTTTTAAATAGAAAAAATATGAAAACCTGGTCATTTATCCTGAATAAGTCAAAAGAGAAAAAAAAGATAATACTGTTGGTTGTGATAAATAACGATGGTAGTAGTCCGGGACGAAAGGGATTTAAGATGGCTGTGTCAGAAGATGGACAGTTAAGGGGCTCAATTGGTGGAGGTGTCATGGAGCAGCATCTTGTAGAGGCTGCCCGCTCAATGATTTCTGCCAATGATGAACAAATCATTCTCAGACAGCAGGAACACAATCCGGAGGCAATAAAAGATTCATCAGGTATGATTTGCTCAGGCAGTCAGACTATTGCAATGTTTCCGATTACCCGGTTATTACTAAGTGAAATAGAGCAAATAGTTTCATACTTGTCTGATAATGAAGTCGGATTAATAAAATACTCAAGATCAGGAGTCAGGCTATTGCGAAATATGCATCAGGATGAAAAGTACATAAGTAGAATTATGTCAGATACAGAATGGGAACTGTCTGAGCAAACAGGCATGTCTGATAAACTCTACATTTTTGGAGCAGGACATGTAAGCCTGGCTCTGAGTCGTATATGTGCTTTTTTGGATTTTGATATTGAGCTTTTTGACGATAGGAAGGATCTGAATACTTTTTATGAAAATGACTGGGTGAAAAAGAAGCAGATTGTTGATTACAATGATATCAGTAGTCTGGTTCAGGATGGTTACAACTGTTATGCGGTGATAATAAGCTTTTCTCATACAGGAGATGAAACCATATTGGGCCAGTTACTGGAAAAAAAGCTCAGGTACCTCGGAATGATGGGTAGCAAAGCAAAAGTTAAAAAGATAAAAAACAAGCTGTACGCAAAAGGCTTTACAGAAGAGCAATTATCAGGAGTTCACGCACCCATAGGTATTTCAATTAACAGTCAAACTCCGGAAGAAATAGCAATTAGTATTGCAGCCCAGATTATTAGTGTTAGGAATAAGGTATCCCCCCCGGCCCCCTGAGTCACCGAGTCACCGAGTCCCTGCATTTACCACAGAACTTAGAGCTCTTCTGATCAATATCTTCAACATATGTACTGGATGCCATAACGCATCCGGGAATATGGCAATGAATCAGTCCATGATTATGTCCTAATTCGTGAATAACTTCCTTGGTCATCCTTTCCAGCAGCAATTCAAAGTCTTCTTTCATGCCATAACGTGCATTACTCAGTCGGTAGGCAGATGCGATAGCAGAGTTCCCTCCGAGGTATGCTTGACCAAAAATGTAAGTTAGTATTGGTATAAAGAGATCTACATTAAACAGTCCGATAGTTTTATGTGTTTCATCAGAGAAATTGGTTTCCACTGATTGTAGCAGCTCATTGCCTTTGTACTGTCTGCGGGGAGCATCATAATACTCACTTATATCGAGGTGACCTTCTTTGATTTGAACCCCAGTATTGAATTCAAGGCCTACCGCACTGGCAATCCTTTTAGTGAAACTGTGATCAAAATATGCAAATGAGACTATTTTAATGCTACTGGTAGTCAATTAGTTGGTTTCAGATTATATTTCTTAATCTTATTATATAAGGTTACGCGGTCAACCTTAAGGGCCTTGGCTGTTCTGCTTATGTTCCACCGATGATGTTTCAGTACTTGTTGAATATGAATTTTTTCAACTTCTTCCAGACTTTCTGTGCCACTGGATGCGATGCCCTGTTGACTTGGAAGGTTTTTCAGAGTAATTATTTTACCATTTCCTACAACAATTGCTCGTTCAACCAGATTCTCCAATTCTCTGATATTCCCGGGGAAGTCAAATTCTTGCAAGCGTTTCAGAGCTGAATCATCAATTGTTACAGGTTGCCGGTTCATTGATGCGCAGTACTTTCTTATAAAATACTCCACAAGAAGGGGGATGTCTTCAATTCGTTCTCGTAAAGGTGGTACATGAACATTGACCACATTTAATCTGTAATAGAGGTCTTCTCTGAAAGTACCTTGCTCAACCATTTGTTTCAAATCGCGGTTTGTTGCACATATTACCCTGAAGTCAGAACTAATCTCCTTATTACCACCAACCCTTACAAAACTTTTTGATTCCAGAACGCGAAGCAATTCAATCTGCATCTTTGAAGATATGGTGGCAATTTCATCCAGAAAGATACTCCCTCCATCTGCCATCTCAAACCTGCCTTTACGGCAATACATGGCACCTGTGAAGGCTCCTTTTTCATGTCCGAACATCTCACTTTCAAGCAGGCTTTCTGTCAGAGCGCCACAATGCACACACACTAAAGGAAAGAATTTGCGGGTTGAATTTGCATGAATTGCCCGTGCAATAAGCTCTTTACCGGTTCCACTTTCACCTGTAATAATAACTGATGAATTTGATTGAGCAACATTGGCCACTTCCTTCAGAACTGTTTGCATTGCTTCACTTTGCCCAATCATGTCTTCAACGTTCTCAAGTTGCCCCATCCTTTCTTTTAAATATCTGTTTTCATCAGAAAGGGAGATTTGTTTAACTGCATTCCTAATTAAGTGCGAAAGAACATCAGGGTCAAAAGGCTTAGTAACGTAGTCAAAGGCTCCGTCTTTAAGTGCCTGAACAGCAGTGTCAACCGAAGCAAAGGCTGTCATGATAATGACAATTGTTTCCTCCCTTAGATATTTAATCCGTTTAAGCATCTCCAGGCCATCCATTCCGGGCATTTTGACATCAGCGAGAACGATATCATAACAATCTGCTTCAAGAATAGCCAGGGCTTTTTTTGCGTTTTCGGCGCGTTCTACATTGTATCCGTCTTCGACGAACCAATTGTATAATGAATCTCTAACCGACTGTTCATCATCAACAATAAGGATAGATTTCTTTTTTCCCATATTAATTCTCCTGGTTCGTAATCAAAGGTAGTTTAATTGAAAGAGTAGTTCCCTTGCCGGGAGCAGATGTTACGTTTATATTCCCTTTATGGCTGAGTATAATACCATGTACAATCGCCAATCCGAGTCCTATCCCGTCACCTTGATGCTTGGTGGTGAAGAAGGGCTCAAAAATATGTGGAATATCTTCCGGAGCCATACCTATGCCATTGTCAACAATTTCAACAATAATACTTGTGTCATCATTGTTGATGGTTTTTATTTGGATCTCACCATCTTCTGTTGCCGCCTCTGATGCATTAACAAGGATGGCTACAAAAACCTGCTTAAGTTGATTCGGACTACATGATATCAGATCAGCCTTCGCACTAAATTCCTTAATAAAGTTGATGTTGGCCAACATCAAAGGATGGTGCATCAGTTGGTAGGTATCAGTCAGAACCTCATGTAAATGCTTTGGTTCAAAATTCTCCTGATCTTTTCTCGAGAAATCAAGCAATCCCCTTACGATATCTCCGCAGCGCTTGGTTTCATCTTCGATCAGATTTAGGTGTTTAATAATCGGTTTGATTTTGTCAGGGGCTATCTCCATATTCCTGAGTTTCTTGGTTACCAGCTTTGTATAGACCAGGATTCCCGACAGAGGATTGTTCAGCTCATGAGCAACGGATGAAGAAAGCTTACCCAATGAAGCTTTGCGTTCTATGCTGATCAGTTCATTTTGTATTCCACCCAGCTCCTCTGACTTTTTACGCACCTTATACTCTAATTGTTTTGACCAGTTTTGCAGCTCAGTTGTGGCCGTTTCAAGATTGTCCATCATGTGATTGAAAGCAAGTGAGACCATTCTTACAACTTCAAGCTGATCGTTCGTGACATCCAGCCTGACACTGTTTTTTCCAGTGGCAATTGCTTTGCTTGCCTCAATAATTTCTTGAAGTGGACGCTTTATTTTTTGCTTGGTGAAGACAATTAAGAGTATGGCAATAAATAAAGTGATGAAAATTGCCAGCATCGTAAATCCACGTGAAGCTTTCAGAACTGCAGCATCCAGCTCTGCAAGAGGTAGTTTAATAATCAAAGAACCCAAAACTTCATCTTCAGGTGCATGGGCATGACAGGCTGAGTTCTGGTAGCATGATGGTTGATTCAGGATGGGAGACCGGATCATCAGGTGGCGAGTATTACTGTTGGGCAGATTCATCCTGCACTCATCATCCACCCTGATAATCCGGTAATTTTTTTCCTTCTCCGAGAACATCGTTTTCAGATTTGTATGACAGTCTTTGCAATTAGGATTGATATGACCCGTTGTATCATCTGAAAACGAAGAATAGGTCAGATTATTCTCACTATCATACATGCTGGCATCATCAATTCCTGGCATTGTATTAATGATGTCGAGGGTGTTATGAAGTTCCTTCTTGTTATTCTCAAGCATGGAATTATATAATGCACCCTCTACAATAGAACCAATATTCTCTCCATTCTGGTAGATGACAGTAGTGACGTAACCGTCATTGACCGTTCGGAAAATAATCTGGTATGATACCAGAAGAAAAATGGATAAAATACCAATAACCATAACTGCCCGACTATAGATTGATGATTGGAATTTTATATATCGTCTAATGAGCAGGCGGAACATTAGCTATTTGGTTTAGTTGAGGAAAAAAGTGTTTAGTCTTTCAACAGTTAAAGATCGAATTAATTTTTCAAATTGATCCTATGCAGACAGGAATTTCTCCTGAAAATCTTCCCAAACTTCTTTGGGCAATTGAGACATAGTATGATCGCACAATTCCCCTCCGTCCTGCAATATTATTTGTGTTTCACCAACAGTCCCGCTGCTGGTGACAGTCAGAATAAACTCTTTAAATCGATCGAATTCATTTTTCATCCACTTTGATGACTCTTCTGCCAAATAACAGGATCCGGATTCAGCTATCCACCTGGATGGTTTGATTTCGTAAACCCATCCCCGGTTGAATGGGTCGTTATTGAGAATTTCAGGGTTTTCAAGCAATGAGTTATTCGCTTTTTCAATTTCACCTGAGATAGGAGAGAATATTTTTAATTTCTTGCCTTTCCGCTCAATTTCTGCGATCAGATCTCCTTTCTTTATTGTAACACCTGGGTTAGCCACAAACTGTATATTGACAGCTCCGGTTACATGCATCAGTAAATCATCAAGGCCAATTCTGGCCGTTCCACTTCTTTTAAGATGCATCCAGGTATGGTTACGACTAAGATGGAGCCCTTGCGGGATTTTAAGCATCTGTAGTGATAACGAAAGTGCCTCTTTCACTCTTGAGAGCTCTTTAGTCCGTCGGTTTAGAATTAGCCAAAAAGGAATTAGTATTGCGAAAAATAACAAGATGAAAATATATTCGATTCCTTTGGTCTCAAATATGTTATGGTAACTAAAATTTTCCATTTCTATAAGAATTATTATTTATTATACATTCTACAATTTTCAATTTCCATTCCGAACCCAGGATGGTGATTCACTTAGTACAGGCATCCGCCTGATAATCCACCTGAAAACCCAAATCTCGGTAAATATTACTGTCAGTGTAATAACAATCTCCATCCATGAAGGTATATACCTGAGTGGTTCTTCCCACATGAATCCAATTACGGTTACATTCAGCCTGTTAACTATAATACCGATCATTGTGAGGATGGCCGCGGTTTTTATCAAGGCCAGACTTCTTGTACGATAGCCCTGGAAAAACATCATCATGGGGATAAGTACCAAGCCAATCATTTCAAACAGATACCAATAGCCCATTGAAGAGTCAAGATAATCCCACCGTTTTTCATGGATAAAGATTAAAATCTGCAAAAAGAAATAGGCAAACATTGCACCGGCACAAATGCGTGACAGGCTAACCAGAATTCCGTTATGAGACTTATGATTCTTTTCGCTTATCCGGCTTGAAAACACCCTATGACTGATAGATCCTTCAAAAATGACCATTGACAGTCCGGCAAAAATACTGGATACAAAGAAGAGCAGCGGAATGAATTCTGAGTACCATAGAGGATGAATCTTTTCTTTTGCCATCAGGTAAAGAGCTCCTAATCCTGATTGATGAAGCGTTGATAGCGTTATGCCAAAGATTACAGCAGCTAATGTCATTACTGACAGGATTTTACGGGCACGCCTTGCGCCGAGCCATTCTGCAATAGTTGGGGAGAATTCAATCAACTGGGCCAGCATATATAGGAGAAAATGCCAGGCAACCAGAAACAAAACCGAACTGGTGCCAAAATTATTTCCGATAATAGGATTGATCACATTCCATGGGCGTCCTAAATCTAATAATAGCGCTCCTGCATAGAATACATAGGCTAAAAAACCATTTAAGACAGTTACTCTAACGAGAGAATGGTATTTTCGGCTATTCAGGATATAAACCATAAATGTGATGACATAGGCTCCACCGGCAAAAGCTACACCGGTAACTACATCAAAACCTATCCATAATCCCCAGGGAACTTCCTGGGTAAGATTGGTTACTGATCCCAGTCCCTTCCAGAAACGAATTACTATCAAAATAATTCCAAGCAAGATTATCGGAGCTGAAATGATATTGAAGGGAGTGAAAATCTTGCCTTTAGGTTTAAGTTCACTGATCAGGAACTTCCATGTGGATTGCTTTTCCGGATCACGAGTTGTTGCTTGGGCTATACTATTCATTTTCATCATCTTCAGTTTGGTGATTGTTTTTTGTTGCTTCGTGAATTCCTAAGAGAAGTGCAGGTACCAGAACAAATACGGATGGAACACTGTAAAGAAATCCTTTTGTCAGTGCAGGATAAGAAGAGTTTTGCAGATTTGTTTTAAATCCCAGTTCATCCATATTAACAGGTGCCAGATATAATAATCCTGTGCCCCCTGCTTCATGTTCTCCATAGATATGATCTTTATAACGATCCGGATTCTCATGAATTCTGCGTCTGGCTTCTTTGATTAATTCACGACGAGTTCCAAAGACTATTGCTCCTTCGGGGCAGCTTTCAACACAGGCTGGGATTTCTCCTTTTTGAAGCCTGTCATAGCACATGTCGCATTTCAGAATCTTAGGATTGGAGCTGTGATATTCGAATTTAGGAACATCAAAAGGACATGAGATCATACAAAAACGGCATCCCATGCATTTGTCGCCTCTCCAGATTACCGGACCTTCCTTTGTTTTGTACATGGCTTCTGTGAGACATGCGGCAACACAGGCAGGCTCATTGCAATGCATGCACTGTTCTTTGACGTATGTTTCACCCAGATTGGTGTTGTGCGCGTTTACCACTGTTCGCCGGGTTTCATCCATTTTACGAATAACTTCCGGATCCGGATAGTCTTCAGGTTCAGGCAAATCGTGTGCTTCAGCACATGCAAATTCACACGATTGGCAGCCTATGCAACGTGTTGAATCATAAAGTAATCCATAGAACTCGGTGGGATTATCTTTATTTGAGGCAGTTCCCGTGCTCTTGCCTAATGCCAGCGTGGCACCGGCAAGCCCAAGGGTTTTCATAAATACTCTTCTGTCTAGGCCCATAATAATAGTTTTGCTTATAATGATTTATCAATGAATTGTGTCTGAAAATCCTCCCAAATTTCTGGTCCGAATTCAGCCAGAACCTGGTCTTTAATTTCTCCACCATCCGACAGAATTACCTGTGCAAATTGTGGTTGGTGTTTGTGAACACACATTTGAAAGAAATCCTTGAGTCTAGTGAACTCATTTGTCAGCCACTCTCTGTGCTTCTCTGCCATCAACATTAGCTGAGTTTCCTTTAGCCAATTGCTTGGCTCAATTGCATAAACCCATCCGTTAGAGTAAGGGGAATTGTTGAGTAGCGAAGGGTCAGTGGCCAGATCAATATTTTCAGATTTTATGATTCCTGTTACCGGAGATTTGATATGCAGATGTTTCCCTTTGTGTGAAATTGTCATAATCCGTTCACCTTTACTCACATGGTCGCCTGACTGTTTCAGTGATACGCGGGTCAGGGCGCCTGTTACATGTTGCAAAAAGTCATTTATTCCAACTTTCACCAGGCCATTTTTTTCCATATATGCCCAGGTATGTGATTTGTCATAGAAGATGCCTTGGGGAGCTTTAATATTTGAGAGAGAGATAAATGCAGGGATCACAGATGCAGAAGCCCTATTCTTTTTAACACGAATAAACTTACTGATGATGATTCCTGTCATAAGCAATACTATGAAAGCAATTAGTGCAAATAGAACCACCTTGTTCAAACCACTTTTAGCTACCATAACAGCATTCTGAGGAAGCAGCAGTCTGGGCAAACGTGCGAGGTTAGATTGTCTTTCACTCATGACGAGACTACTGTAACTAATGTGTTTTAACTGATCTTGCCCATTTGTGAGAATATACCTGAGAAATTCAATCTCAGTTTTTTGTGTGGGTTCTTCAAAAGATAGTACATACAGATTCTGGCAAAGGGCTTTCGGGTATTTCCCAATCCAGACTCCTCGTAGAAATGACTGACTATTACCATAAATATCCTCTATGTGGTCAATCTGGTTGTTGCTGTTTTTATCGATAGGCAATAGCTCAATTCCTTCCATCAGGCCTTGATGGTTCGTTTCTAAGACTTCGGATAAGCGGATGAAACCAATTGCGTATGGATTCTTCTTTAGCAGGGCCGGCATATTATCACTGTTAGTCACTACCGGGTTGTTTAAATCTACAAATGAGATTCCTGTGAAATTTGAAATGTTGGTAATAACAGATTGCTGGTCTTCAATGAATACTTGTATGTAATTCCTACTCCCATTATCCAATAATTGGTTCCAGGTAATACCTTCAGCATTATTCATGATCTGAGAAAATTCTTCAGATGAGATACCTGTTTGCCTGATTGACTTCAGATAGGGATGAGATGAACTAACTACAGGAACAACAGGATCACGGCCAATAATCATTTTCCATGGAGCTGCCTGACACAAATCTTTATCAAACTCTTCCGGTATCAAAACCAGATGGTTTTTAGGGATTGCGTTACTTTCAGTTACTTCCTTTTCCAGATTGTTTACAAGAATACTGGACTGTTGAATTTCAACAGAGAAATAATTTGCCCAATCAGTGGCAAGGTCATACAAATCAGGACTACTTAAAATCCGGATCGCATCTTTTGGAACATTATCCTGGTCTGGATCTGTGCCAGTCGGACTGTTATTGCCAACATCAAAGTTCAGCAGCAATACAGCAGCAATCAATAAGAGAACTGTTCTTTTCATAATGTGTTGGTTTATATGTTTTACTTGTAAATATTTCATGCACTAAAGCGGTATCCAATTTCAATGCCAATTTTTATAATATGCAGATAATCAGGCCGTAACATGTGGGCCTGTTTGAGAAATCAACACTTGGAGTGATGAGGAATTCAACAGTAATTAGCTCGGATGAGCCTAACAGATAGAAAATCAATAACTTGAATAGGGTGGTGAAAAATTCAACAGGTGTTGAAAATTACAACACCCATGCTCTCAATAACTTCTCGTCTTTCTTTAGTAGTTTATTCACTACATTTGAATACCAACAAAACTAAAACACTATGGATTCTCGTCGAAATTTCCTGAAACAAACTGGCCTTTTATTGGCCAGTATGCCCATTTTAGGCGCTGCCAACAAGCTTGAAGCCTTGAATCTGCATAAAACATTTCCTTCTGATGATGACCCGGCCTATTGGGATGAGATTCGGAAAATGTTTCCAATGCCACTGGATGAAGGCTATCTGAATACCGGAACTATCGGGGCTACCCCAAAACCTGTTTTAGATGCCATGACAGGACATCTGGAAGAGTACGCCCGTAATATTGCAAAGATTGACTGGTCTGATGGAGGAATCAAAATAATCACAGGCTATTTTCCCCATGATTCAATCAGAAAGAAGCTGGGAGTAATGATGAATGCCGAGCATACAGAGCTTTCATTAATCAAGAATGCCCACATGGGGATGAATCTTATGGCCAGCGGTCTTGACCTTAAATCTGGAGATGAGGTGATTCAAACCAATCTCGAACATACAGGCGGAAAAAGCGGATGGGAAATGATCTCTAAAAGGAAAGGGATCGTGATCAAACAAATCCAAATCCAAACTCCGATTCCCAATCCAGAATATATTATTGACCTGGTTAGAGATCAGATTACTCCAAGAACCAGAGTTATTGCTATTCCACATATACTGAGTGTGCCTGGTGATATCTTGCCTGTTAAAGAAATCTGCACTTTGGCCAGGGAGAAAGGAATTCTGACTGTTATTGACGGAGCCCAGACAATCGGACATATACCAATAGATGTCAAAGATCTGGGATGTGATGCCTATTTCACGAGTCCGCATAAATGGCTACTGGCTCCTGCTGGTTCAGGAGTATTATATATTCATAAAGATCTGGCACCTTCAGTCTGGACTTGCATGCCAAGCGGAGCATGGGATAATCATGATGATGAGGGATTCAGGTTTACTCAAAGGGGAACCGACAATTCAGCCATGATGGTAGGATTTGAAGCTGCTATTGATTTTCATAACATGATCGGACAAAAACGGGTCACTGACCGGGTAAAATTTCTGGGTGATTACCTAAGAAAGGAATTGCAATCAAATAGCATTTTCGAAATTAATAGCTCTGTACATCCTGAAATGTGTGCCGGCCTTACTACGTATGGAGTGAAAGGGATAAAAGGCAAGATTCTTCAAGACGAAATGTGGAAACGTGAGAAATTACAACCCCGTCCGGTTGGTCCTAACGGACAATATATTAGGTTCAGTACACATTTTTATGTGTCTACAAACGAAATTGACCGGGCCCTAAATGTAGCAAACCAATTAACCAATTAACCAAGGAACCAATCCCCCAATTAACCAATTCACCAAGTATACTGTTCTGAATATTATTAGATTTGTGGATGGATCCAAAAATTCTCCAGCAGCTAGTCACAGTACGAATGCCATTCGGTAAATATTCCGGAAGGCTTTTGTGCGATATCCCAGTTGCATACCTGGAATGGTTTGACCAGAAGGGCTTTCCAAAGGGACAATTGGGCATGCAATTGCAAACTCTGCTTGTAATTAAAATGAACGGCCTGGAGCATGTATTGGAACCGCTGAAATAAAACGAAAGACGAAAGACGAAAGACGAAAAGATTTATTATGAAACAATTTATTTATACAGCACTGATCTGTAGCCTTCTAATCTCCCCTGTCTGTCTGAATGCTCAGGAGAAAGAACTAGTAAATCATGAGAAGATGGAGTGGTTTAAGGATGCTAAACTTGGCATATTCATTCATTGGGGTATTTATGCAGTGGATGGGATCGATGAATCCTGGTCATTTTTTAATAACTATATTTCCCATGAGGATTATTTGAAGCAGCTGGATGGATTCACTGCCAAAAAGTATGATCCTGAATATTGGGCTGATCTTATTCAAACCAGCGGAGCTAAGTATTCGGTTATTACTTCCAGACACCATGATGGCTTTGCTTTGTGGGATACAAAATATGGTCAGCTTAATGCGGTGGATCATTCAGCAGCCAAAAGGGATGTGCTGACTCCCTTTGTTAAAGCACTCAGAGACAGAGATCTGAAGCTTGGCTTGTATTATTCTCTTCCCGACTGGTCGTACACTGATTATACTCACCATACTAAAACAGTTAAACGGTACAATATTAAGGATGATCCTAAGCGCTGGAAGAAATTCCTTAAATATTATCAGGGTCAAATGCGCGAATTACAGGATAATTATCATCCTGATCTTTGGTGGTTTGACGGTGATTGGGAACACAATGCTGAAGAATGGCAAGCAGACAAACTGAGATCAACTCTGCTTGAAGCTAATCCCGATGCTATCCTTAATTCACGTCTTCGTGGTAAGGGAGATTATGAAACTCCTGAGCAAGGCCCTCCTGTTGTTCGCCCTACTGCACCTTATTGGGAGTTATGCCTCACTATGAACGATTCATGGGGATTTCAGCACAATGATAAGAACTATAAAACGCCTCTGCAGATTATCGATATTTTCGTTGATTGTATCAGCAAGGGAGGAAATCTTCTGCTTGATATTGGTCCTGAGGCAAACGGGAAAATCCCTGCCGAGCAGGAAAATATTCTAAAAGAGCTGGGGAAATGGACAAGTAAGCATGAGGAGGCTATTTATGGAGTGGAAAAGGGAATTCCCTACGATCATTATTACGGACCAACATCCCTGTCGAAGGATAAAACCATCCTGTATCTGTATGTGCATGGTGATGCCAACGGACAGATTGCCCTGAAAGGTGTTAAAAACAAAATTAACCGAATTTGGGTTGTGGGCAATGGAACCAAACTCAAGCATGAGGTTAAGAGTAAAGTCTTCTGGAACCAGTATCCGGGACTCACATATATCGATATTCCCGAAGAAGTTTTAGACAAATATTGCACAGTTCTAGCAGTGTTATTAGACGGGTCGGTAGATTTGTATAGAGAAACCGTAGGAGCAATAGAAAGTAATTAACGTAGGGACACACGGCCGTGTGTCCCTGACAAATCCACAACCAATGAACAAAATATACATTTATTTTATTTTGGTCGTCCTGTTTATTTCCATGGTTTCCTGTACCTCCGAACCATCCAAAATATTAATCATTGGCGATTCAATCTCAATAGGATATACGCCATTTGTACAGGAGATTCTTGGAGAAGATGCTATTGTTCAGCATAATCCGGGTAATGCCCAGCATACAGGTACAGGCCTTGAGAACGTCAAAGAATGGATAGGTGAGGATGACTGGGATATTGTACAATTCAACTGGGGGTTATGGGATTTGTGTTACAGGCATCCTGAATCCAAAGAACAAGGTAAACGGGAAAGGAATATGGGAGCGATAACTTTTACTCCGGAAGAATACCGGGCAAACCTTGATTCCCTTGTTGGAATGATAAAATCCTGTACGAAAGCAAAGCTCATCTTTGTTACTACCTCCTATGTGCCAGAAGGAGAAGTTGGCAGGTTGGTGAAAGATGCAGTTATTTACAATGAAATAGCCAAGGATATTATGAAAAGCCATAAGGTGCAGATTAATGATATCTACGAGGAATCAAAAGAAATTCATGCACAACATTCTACTGCTACGAATAATGTACACTACACAAAAGAAGGATATAAGGCTCTGGCACAGGTTATTATCGGGACATATTAACGACTAACGACTAACGACTAACGACTAACGACTAAAGACTAATACCTGAAAAGAAGAATCCGATGAAAGAAAAGCTATTAATAATAATTCTTATCCTTTTTTCTGCTGGAACCGGATTATCACAAACCCGTTCCATCAAAAAATCACCTCCTTTAACTGAAGCTCGTCCTGAGCAGGTAGGGATGTCATCTGAACGTCTGGCGCGCATTGATGCTATATTGGAGGAGGCTGTTGCAGATGGGGATATCCCCGGAGTAGTAGCTTTGATTGC
>JAYEFL010000178.1:0-2909 GCA_034658635.1 Bacteroidota bacterium
AAAGCTTTTTTCAGTTCATCAAGCGGTTCAAACCATTTGATGATCTCATTGGTAATCAACCGGTGTCCCTTCTCATTGGGATGGTTTACCTGAGACATATATTGGACAAGCTCATCACTATCTGCATATGAAGATTCAAAAGCCTTGTAACTGTCGACCAGTCCAATATGATTCTCTTCAGCCAATCTAATAATCTGATCGCTGTGTTTTTTCAATTCATTATTGGGATCCTGGTAATCCACTCTTTGATCGGGAGAGGGAGTGACAAGGATTACTTTTATTTTTTGATCTGTGGCCTTCTTGATCATTTCGTTCCAGGCCGCATAGGCTTTTTCCAATCCGGCACCTCGGTCATTTAATCCATAATCGATAAACAGAACATCAGGCCTATGATTCAGAACTTCTTCATCAAATCTTTCGGCACCATATATTGAATTCTCTCCTCCAATTGCTGTAACGATGGTGTTCACAACCGCATAAGGGTACAACGATTTCAATTCCTCTAAAAATAGATTAGGGTAAGCAGACAAAGTATTAACCACTGGAGTTATAAAGAATCCTGCAGGAACACTATGTCCGTGGAAGACTATATTGATGGTTCTATTTTGTGGCCATTTGACTTGTAATTCTGATTTCAACTCACTTAAGTAAGAGTCTTGGTCAGCAATTTGTTGCAGATCTGTTTGACCAAAAGACTGAAAGCCAATCACACAGAAAAGGATACAATGCAATACAATTTTATTCATTATTTCCATTTTTAATAAACCTCTAACTCCCATACACCTGGCCTTTTAGAGGATTTAATAATATTCAACCTCAACGCATTTACGGTAATCTCTTGTTCAAGCTCAATAACAAAATTACGACCAATTGTTTGTCCCTTTTTAATGACAGTCATTGACTCCTGACCTGGATTATAGGTGACAATTGCTTCTTTTTCTCTTCTTGGGATGTGCTCTGCCTTTTTGTGTCCAGCCCATAATTCCCATTGCATGATTGATCCTTCGCTTTCCAACCATTCGTCAATCACAATCTTTTGGAAAGTTACGGGTTTATCCCAGATTAATTCCAGCCATCCAGAAGTTTCACCCTCTTTCGCTTCCCAGGCCCTAAAAGTTCGTCCGTCGTTGGCCCCTTCAGGTCTGCCATATCCATTTTGATCTCCCCAGAAGTAAACACTGGAAGCTGTTGCTCTTGCCTGAACTGCAATGTTAACGGGAGAGGGTTTCATCAAAGCAGGTTTCAATACAAAGGGTTTTGTTTTCTTGTTGGCCTTAGAAAAGACAAGTTTCCAGGCAATTTTTTTACCCTCAGGAATGATACGAACGATACTGATCCAATCATTGCCTTCTAAAATTTCAGCCCTTCCACCAGAAACAACAGCATTTTCTATCGTATATCCGTTGCTAACAAAAACGATATCAATTCCTTCGATGGGCAATCCCCAGCAGGTATTAATGTATTTCTCAGGACCCACATACTTGTCATGGATTTCAAAAGTTCTCGTATCGGTTCGAAATGATAATTGAAGTTGATCGACTTCAATCGTCATATTCGATTGGTCCAATTGTGCTTGCACCTGGATACCAATGAATAGTAAGGTTATGAGGACAAGGCTTTTCATAATTATATACTTTACAAATTTGAACTGGTCATTTCTATATGCTGCTGATCTTGTCGCCCTTAAGGCTGAATCTAATTTTTATATTTTCGCCTTCATATTCAGGCCAGCTGGGTTTAATCCCTTTTTCAATTAAGGCTTCTTTTGCCTCGCTAATTGTAGTCTCAGGAAGTTGGTCATACGTCCAATCCAATGCAAGTGCTACGGCCATTGATATTTCCGCAACATCAAGGTAATGAGGTGTACAGGCCCCAGTAAACCTGAGCTTTGCACTCTATACGTCTCGTCGCTATTTCCTACCCAGTTATCATTATTCATATCATCACTGGTTATATAAGGCTGGTTGGTACGACAAAAGCGATCTTCCGGATCTAAAAGCATATCTCCGCTTAGTCGGTTAACCCATTGATTAACAACCTCGATTTTGAGTTCATTTTCACCGGCTTGTGCTAATTCAGTGATATCAACCCTAAACGGCTCTGTCCATACTATTCCTGCTGATTTCCCATTGAGGAATACTTCAGCTACATCACGAACCTCACCCAAGTCTAACTCAATCCTGGCCTTATTTACAATATCCTCTTCGTTTATGCTTATTGTTTTGTGATAGGATGCTGTACCGGAGAAGTATTTGATTCCTTCGATATCGGAATCTGTCCAGGAAATCAAATTTTCAAATTCTGCCGCTGACGGAGCTCCCCAACCTTCAGTAAAGGTAATTCTCCAACTTCCTTCGATAGCAGACTTATTATTTGCGACTACTGATTTATTCGGAGTTGCTGGAAGAGAGCTTTTCTTATCCTTGAAAACAACAAATAGGGAGGCACCTGCTTTAAGATCAAGATGAAAACTAATTCTGCCATTTTCATTTGAAAATTCTGCAATGCTGAATTGTTTTCCGCTTGATGGATCCCATAGTTCAGGATACATGTCTTTTACTCTGAAAGAACATAAGCCCGAATACCTTTCGTCCGATTTGTTCCTGATAAAATAGATGTCTGATTCAGAATTTTGCCTGTGGATGTAATCCAAGACATTAGGATTTTCATGACTAAAATCGGGTTGAATTCCTTTCGTTGACAATACCTCTCTGGCAGTTAGTTTAGAAATCACTTGCCCATTACCTTCCCACATTTTAGTAGCTATATCTGCCAGCTTCGCATTATCTTCTGAATAATTATTCAGGTAGGGTACCTCAACCGGCTTCTGGCCAATAATAGTAGCCCCCTTTTTGGCCATTTCTTCTAGTTTTAGGAGTACATCGAGAGGCATATGATCCTGATTTGGC
>JAYEFL010000179.1:0-2900 GCA_034658635.1 Bacteroidota bacterium
ACAAAAAATAGTACAAGGATCGAAAATCCATGAAATTGACTAAGAAAGAAATAGAATTGATTGATTTTATGATCGGTAAACAGAAACACTATGCCGCCAGGTGCGATAATATTAAAAATCCCGTTGTGGCTGAGAGGATGAGGGAATGGGACCTCAAGCCTGTGGTCTTGCTGGAGAAGATAAAGGCATTTCACACTCAAACACCAGGAGAAAAAGGAAAATAAACATGAAATTATCTGAACGAGAAAAACAATTACTCAAGAGCATGCTTGCAGTCCAGAAGCGCCATGCTGCTATGTGCGATAGCATCCAAAATCACGTCATGGGTGAGAAACAAAAAGCCTGGGATCTCGAGCGTGTGGCTTTGCTTTTGAAAATACTGGATTCCTGCAAACTAAATGAGAATGAGGAGGATAAGGAGGATGACTAAAATGATATGTGAAAATTGCGAATCAGAAATGTTTATAGATTCTTGGAACGGCTGGGTGTGGACTTGTTGTAATTGCGGATACATCGGAAGATCAGCGACGGATGTAGAAATAAAGAAAGAAGAACGCTTTCTTGAAAAGAATAAGAATGAGTTGAATATTAGAAAACAAAAGATGCATGAGGCCCGGACTATGAGGGCGCTTAATTCTTTTGCTGGGAGGTAGAATATGTTTGACAGATTAAAAAAGAATTTTTTTCTTAATCAATGCTTTTAAGGTTGCATATTACCAATAAACAGGTTAATATATACTTATCATCCAACAACAAACAGGAGGTTTAAAGTATGAGATTAATCTGTAAGAGATGTAACCACAGGTGGAAAACAAGGACAGACAATGCCCCTACGATTTGTCCTAAATGCAAAAGCACAAGATGGAAAAAGTATTTAAGTTCGGCAGAGGTGACTGAACTTTTAAATGATAGGTGCCATAAAATTATAGAGATGTCCCCCCACGTGGATTATTGCACGATGGCGCCCACTCTGTTGTTGGCAGTTATGGTGGCTTTCTCGGAAGCTGAAAAAACCGCCACAGATGGAGATAGGTCAGTTGAAAAGGTGTCTGCTGCGTTAGATCATCTTAATATTATCCAACAACTTGTTGTGGAGAAGGTTATCCCTAAAGAACTGTGTAGAATTTGTATAAGGTTGGGCGAATCTTATTTTAGAGATACAATTTCAGACAAAGGGGGACACTTAACATGATATCAGATATTGTATGTCAAAACAATGAGTTAAGGGTAGGAACTTGGAATATCTCCAAAGCATTTTGCAAGATGCATTCTAGCTTAAAAGATTTAATTGATAAATATAAAGACTTTTTTAATTCATTTGGGAAAGTATTAACAAGAAGAGTACCAATCGAAACAGCAGGTAGGCCAGTGGATGAGTATTTATTAAACAACCATCAAGTATTGTTTTTAATGTCTTTATTAAGGAATAACCATAAGATAGTTGACGTTAAAGCAAAAACCATTGCAGCTGGGTCAGTAATGGAAATATTAAAAGCTCTTCTTGAATTTGACTTTGGAGAATCACAACAGCGTTATGTATATGCCGCTCAAGATGAATCTGGAAGAATAAAAATAGGCATATCGAACAACCCCGAAGAAAGAATAAAAAATCTTAATATCGGGAATGCGGATGAACTGGAATTAGTTTTCATAAGAGAGGCTGAGGGTGTCAGGTATACGGATGAAACCCTTCTACATAAACAATGCGCAAGATACAATATCAGATCTGAATGGTTTGAAAAAGAAGCTATGGAATGTTTGAATTAAAAAATTTAAGGGTAGAGTTTCTCTACCCTTAACCCCCAAAACCCCAAAAAAGGAGAAAAAAAATGATCAAATCAATCGCAGTCACAGCGGCGCTAATCTTCTCTCTCGCAACCGTTTGTTATTCAGGAGACATGTACGGCACCGGCAGGAATCTCGGCTCTGGATATTCTAGCGATTCTTCAGGAAACATGTATGGCACAGGCAGGAATCTCGGCAGAGGATACAGCCGTGATTCTTCAGGAAACCTTTACGGTACAGGCAGGAATCTTGGCAGCGGATATAGCCGGGACTCTGCAGGGAATATCTATGGTACTGGCAGAAATTTAGGCTCTGGATATAGCCGGGACTCTTCAGGAAACTTGAATGGAACAGGGAAGAATCTCGGCTCTGGCTGGAGTAAAGATTCTTCGGGAAATTTTCATGGCACTGGCAGAAATCTTGGTAGGGGGTTTTCCACCCGCTAACATCTCAGCTCTTAAGATACCCAATCAATCCCGCCACAATCGTAGCAACCGGAGTAAAGGTAATCTGAACAATATCCCTGGCGTTCTCAGAATCAAAGAAGAGAACGCCAGCAGATATCAGCGCACAAACCAAAGCGATGGCCGTAAGATATTTGACCACCGCCATGTTTTTATGATCTTCCACTACTTCTCAACCTTCTCAGCCTGCTCAACGACATGGCCAAAGCTTACAACCTCTTCAGGCGGAACATAATCAACCAAACCAAACGCAATCCGTGCAGCGTCACAGATTGGCAGAATCAGACTATCATCAATTTGACTTTTTGTTCCCTTAACATAATCCTCAACAAACGTCAGGATAGAATCCAGGAACTGCTTCAGTATTACTGGATCTGCCGCCGCCGTAATTGCCTTTACCAATGATACCAATGCCATACGTTGCATAATTTCTCTCATTTCAAACCTCCTCTCAAAAATTGTGCGGTCATAGCCGCATTATCAAATAAGTATTTCACTTTTTCTAAATATTCAGGTTCAATCAGGTCAAAGTCCTGTCTTTGGAATTCTTCATTAGCCAACTTGAAAATCAAATCCGTCAAATTCAAAACAGCCAATCTCTCATTCGGTGTTTCCAGCGCTACAAACATTTCCCGAAGAAGTTTGTTTTTA
>JAYEFL010000180.1:0-2886 GCA_034658635.1 Bacteroidota bacterium
AAACGGTTAAAAAATATGGAAATGTTCAAAATGTATTCTACAACAATTGATTCGTGTCCCTACCACAATATCGGAACACGAATCACTTGTTGTAGAATACATTTTGAACATTTCCATATTTTTTAACCGTTTCATGAATTTCCGGATCTGCCGAATAAATAATCTCATTATCCAAAATATCAACATGTTTTGGGATTGCCGGATCATCATTTGGAATCTCCTTCAACCACGGGAATCGCACGCTCCATGGAGCCTTATCAACTGGCACATCTCTATATCGGGTCCACAGCGTATGTTCAGGATCGTTAAGGTAAACCTGATACCAACCAAGTCCGCGGGCATCATACATAATGGAAGCCTTTGGGCAGTTTCTTAATTTGTTTCCTACTATACGATTATACCTGCCGCCGCCAACCAGGATTCCTGAAGGACAATCGACGATAAGATTATCGATAACATCAATTCCTGAAGCCAGATCGTCTAAATAGATCGCCCAGTTATGATGATGACTTGCCTGTCCTAATCCCTGGATTGAATTCCCTTTAATCACTGTACCCCCCATTGTCCAGTCTCTGCCACAGTATATAGCTCCGGCATCCGAGGTATTCATGCAAACTCTGTTTATATAATTATTCTCAATCAAATGATCGTTACCATTAAAATGTATAGCACAATGCGGACCATTACTAATCACATTTTTTCTAACAATATGTCCGATTCCATCAAGTTTTACAGCGGGACTATAAGTTTTTATGTGTTTAGAAAAATCACTAATCTGGCACTTGGTAACCTCGTGATTTGCAGGAGTCAGAGATGCTTTATCTCCACCGCTAATGCTTATTCCTGTAGCCCCGATTTTGCGAATAGATGTCCCTAAAACTGCACAGTTTTGCCCTCCAGAGATACTGATTGCAGACTGAGCAAGGTTTGATATTCTGCACCCTTGAACAGTTACCGAATCAGAATCAATAATATTGACAGCCAGTCCATTATGCACAGTAATCTCAATATTCTCAATCCTGACATTTGAGCAATTCTTAATGTCAAACAATGTGAAATCCTGATATCCAATCGTAATGATTGACTCAGGTTTGCCAAACCAGGGCATTCTGAATCTAATCGCACCTGTTTCAGCATTAAAATAATACTCTCCTTCTGCATCCAGAAACTCAGGTCGGTTTATCGCATAAAACAATCCTCCTGAAGGTTGTCCCATACTGTAATTATGAGGAGCAGCCATTTTGATTTCACCGGATTCCGAATCAATTGACTCAACACGGATGATCTCATCATACCATTTGTATTTCCAGTATCCGTTAAGATACAGTTGTCTTGAGATTGTGGCCTCCGGATCAACAACTGAGACAAGTTCCTTGCTAATGAATCTTGCACCAATATTGCTTGAGTCTGCGGCCCTGGGGGTCGATCCGGGATGGATAATAGAATCTGCTTTCAGGTATCCCTGGTTAGGATATCTGGCCATTTGCATGGGCTCACCACTAATATACAACTCCGGCCATCCTGCATAACCCCGGAAAGCATCTGGCCAGGGATTCATTTTAAGCTTTGGCAGGGTAATCTCGTAAATACCCTTCTCCTCATCAAGGCATGTAAAATCATCTAGAGACAACTCCATTCCTGAGCTAATGGTCACCCGGGATCCGCTATCTGCTCTGACAACAAAATAATCAATCCCATTCAGCTCAATTGTTTCATCAATCACATACAACCCACCAGAAAGAACAAGCTCTTTCTCGCCAGCTTGAATCGCTTTGGCAATCTCAGTTTGTAAATTAAACCCACTGTTACAGGCTGTCAGCATACTAGTAAGGAGTACAAAAATGTAAAATTTGGCCTTCATAGAACTTAGTTTTCAGAGTTCAGTAAAGGTATTAAGTATTTGGCATAATCTTAGCTACACACTTACCAAATTACTCTACACAGAACTGAAAATCCCGGTCTTTGGCTGTTACAATACAAAAATTCATGCGACGCATACATTACAACTCCCCCCATTGACTGCAGTAACGCACCTTCGGTTGTGGTGAAATTCAATCAGATCTGGCGCTATTGTTGTTCAGATTATAACCTGGAAATGCTTGTCACAAATGACGGTGGAGTTCATTGGGCCAGCTATGATGCAAAATTTGGAGTAAGCGGTAATACCGTAACTCCTGTTCGTTTCCGTTCGCCAGAAATCAATATTTCTGATGTTGCAGCCGGTATGGGAGCAGTTCAAATCAGATTCCATATTCATGGTCCGCGTTTATACTACTGGATGATTGACGACCTTAGATTAACCGAGGCTTATGAGAACGATTTGATTCTTGAAGATACCTGGGCCAATTTTAATGGTGGTTTTGATGAGCACATAGGTCATATCAATTATTGGCCAAAATCTCAATTTGGTAGCGCATCTGAAGTGTCTGGAACTGTTGAGGAGGAAGATATGGCTCGCACCTGGCTCACTTTGGAGCTGGAAAAAGATGGTGAATCAGAGTTTCTGGAACCTGGGTTATACGTTGCATGCGTAAAAATGTGGGGTGAGGAAGAAGGAGATGAAGATGAAATCTGTGGAATGAGAATTGGCTGGGATAAAGACGACAAAGGCAATAACGGGTATACTTATATGTACCAGGCTGTTGACGATGATTGGGCGGGCACATTGCAAATGGTGAGTTTCATCCTGCTTCAGACCTTCTTGATGTTAGTGGCCAGGACACAAAGATTATGACTGATGATGACGGAGATGGTATTTACTCAGTAACAGCAGAATGTTTACAGTTGAAGTCACCAATGCTACCAGCTCTCAACTTAGCATTAAACTAATTGATATACAAGGCCATACAGTCTACTCAAAATCTATTGAGTCCGCCTTAGGATATA
>JAYEFL010000181.1:0-2881 GCA_034658635.1 Bacteroidota bacterium
GATAAACGCTATCAGACGACCATATAGAGAATGACCCCCCCAACTTTTGCTCAACCCGCCATTATTCAAAAAGCACCCCTGTTTGCCATAAACACTCACACAGTAATTTTAGATTTCGCTATAACGTTTTGCGCTTAAGCGGCTTCCGTATGATATATTAATTTGTATGATCAGCATATCCTGAGACTTTATTATCGTTAAGCAATCCCTTTGAGTGAGTCCGCTTGAAGCAGCTGGTTAGTTGGCATCCACTTCAGAATAAATTCCGAAATGTGATCCAAAACATTGCATTTTTGTGATATAATCATTAATAAGTCAATTCAAAATGCGGTTTACTTGGTTAGCAAGTACACGAGCTATTTGAATTGACTTATTACTATCCATGCTCAATAATCCGTCCATTTTTCCCCACGTTTCGTTCTTTTTTCTTGATAAAAAAGGAACCAAAAAATCAAGGCTGAATTCATTTCTTAACGCTCCAAAAGTGAGGATGGCCTAAAACAAAAAAACTCGCCTATCGGCTCAAACAATTTTTGTTTCTTCACGGCTATCCTCACTTTTTCCACTAAAATGAATAATGCCGGAAGTCCATGTCAATTAGCAATAAATCTCTGTTAATTATCAAATCTGATGCCCAACTAACCACTGTTATAGGGATAAAGTGCTTGATGGTTTACAGAGTCAATTGCCCTTGTTAGGTATTGCATTTATGGTTATATTCCATTATAATCTAACAAAGAACTAAAAAGGAGATTATTATGTCTGGCTTGAATCAAGTTTCATTCTTACTTCACGATGTCTTGAAAAACTTTGCCCCTTGGCATGGTACCTACGGTGCACCCAATTGGCCAAAAACATGACTGTTTGGAGCATCTTCAGGTTATTCATTAAACGAAATCACTAAAAAATTCGATTCTTCAACAGGGAGACTTGAAAGTATTATTGGAAAAAATGGGATAGGTGATGAAGCAAGCATCACATTTTCATGGGATGCAGCAAATAAAATAGCTAAAGCAGAATGTAAAAATAAGTCTAAAGTTGAACTTGTAATTACAGAATTCAAATCATCGGGGTGGTTAGTTGTAAAAACTGAATGTCCTGGTGATACTTCACGTAACTTGGAAGGAAAATGTAAGATATCATCATCTGACCCAAATATGTTTGATGTTGAATACAAAGTAGCAGGGCAAACATTGACAGGACAGTTTGAAGCTGGATCAGAATCTATTCCGCAAATAGTAAAGTCTATAGTCAGTGAAATTGACTCCAATTTTTCAGACACTGAACCTATCGCAGCGATGGAGAAAACCCTCGTACAAAATCTGCATTTAGAGTGCTGGTTGGCTGGTTCAAATAATACGACTCTTGTTGATTGGGATAGAGTAAATAATGTTCTATCAATAATCTCGGATATAAACGGTATATGGGCCACTGCTATATATTATTACCTTTGCGATGCATATCTTGATTGGTGCGCAACACAATAGTAACGAGGGTAGGATGAGCAAAATTATCAAGAGATACCCAAGAATCATTAGGTATGTTATTGGCGGTGCAATTTTCATTTATGGTATCGTTTCTCTAAGTGTTACAATTGGACACGAAAGTACACGGAACATTGTTCTAATGTTCATAGGCTTCATGCTAGGAACCGGAGTTGGCCTACCTGATTCGTGGAAAAGTCATAAATGATATAAATTGGCTGTCTGCGGAATAGTGTAGCCATTGTAATCATTTATCCTGTTTGTGAGATAACAGGTAATTATGCCGTATGTTCAACCGATAATATGTAACCTTATAGTGTCTTAAAAGTCTTGTTGTTGATTAGTCTTAATAATTCCAAAAAACATTAGAATGGTTAAATAACTCTAGAAGCCCCTCCTGACTCACCACAAGATTATATCAAGATCAGATGTTATAAGATGAATCTGGGCTTATTTTTGTCGCACTTACTTTTTGAATCTTGCCCCTATAACATGCTGCTTCGAGCGGACTCTCTAAAATGGATTGCTCAAGGATAATGACTTACAGGGATACACGAATCACAACAAGCAATAAATCATACGGAAGCCGCTCAAGCGCGGGACGTTATCGCGCCGAGGAAAGCTCGGCGTATCTTATAGGGTGCAAGTCCCAATCAGGTAAGGGTTAGCCACCCACCTGTACCGAGTGTTGCGCCTGTGGCGGAGTCATGATTATAGTGGCGAACAAGACAGGTGAAGCGTACACAGGGAATTCTGTAGGCTGCAGGGGAGATCGCGCTCCCTGAAGAGCTGGTACAGCTTCGAGATTGCGTTTGTTGCGGATGCCGAGGGTTTTAACGTTCACCGAAGGCAACACAAGACCATCCAGAATGGCTTGGATGCGAAGATCCGCCGGAGTCCTCAGGCCGTGGCATGCAGAAAGAGACACGTTGTAGAACTCGGGAAGCCCCAACGAGTTCCTGTAAAGGTGACAGCAAAAGAAAGGTATACAGTTATTTAGGCAATGAAGAGGAAACTCGGAAACAGAGCTAAACTGGAACCTGCCCATTTGTGGGAGCACCAAGGATCAGGTGGGAGCGAAGATTCATACTTGAATCCGAACTCTATAAGCTCCTGGGGTGTCTTATCAGGCATAGTACTCAGCGGTTGGGAAAGCCAGCCACACGGGGAAGGACCTGACAGAAGTACACAGCTCGCAAAGGAAACTTATGCCGGACATGTAGGATCGGATGAACATAAGCCAACCTCACTGCGGGGAATAGCAAACAAGCCATCTGTTGTTAAGCACAATTGGACTTGCGCGAAAGCGAGTACAACTGAAGAACCGGATGAGGGAAAACTTCACGTCCGGGACTGTGCGGGGGGCGCTGGGTAACCAGCGTTCCTACCGCGAGAGG
>JAYEFL010000182.1:0-2879 GCA_034658635.1 Bacteroidota bacterium
TAATATACTGGTTTTGATGTTTTTAGCATCAAATAAAATTAGTAGTAAATTGAAAATTAATTGTTTCAAAATCCCAAACTACGCATAGCCAAACCGTTAGAGCCAATGTAGAAAAACTAGAAAGCGGAGAAAGAGTAAGTTAATTCCATTATAAATGCGGTGAATAGTTAGTATATTCGCCGCATGATTGAAATGAAAAAAATGGATAAATATATTTATCAATACAGTAATTGGCCTGATTTTACATGGAATGAGTTAGAAGTTCAGGAAACATTAGGCCAAGTTCGTCACCTTCAAGGGAAAATATTCGGACAAATTAGCGCTTTAGGTTTTTCCCTAAAAGAAGAAACAATTCTTTCAACATTGACACTTGATGTGTTAAAATCATCTGAAATAGAAGGTCAAATTCTCAATTACGAGCAGGTGCGTTCATCCATTGCCAGGAGATTGGGTATGGAATATGCTGGCATGATACATTCGGATAGAAATGTAGATGGTGTTGTTGAAATGATGCTTGATGCAACACAGAATTATATGAAACCCCTTGAAGAAGAACGTTTATTTGGCTGGCACGCAGCATTATTCCCAACAGGTAGAAGTGGAATGTATAAGATTGATGCTGGTCGATATCGTAAGCAAGAGATGCAAATCGTTTCAGGGTCTTTTGGAAAAGAAAAAATTCACTATCAAGCACCTTCACCTGAAATTGTTCAAAATGAGATGGATAATTTTCTGAACTGGTATAATGCCAATACTAAACATGACATGGTTATTAAATCAGCTATAGCACATTTTTGGTTTATTATCATTCATCCCTTTGATGATGGTAATGGTCGAATTGCCAGGGCGCTTTCTGATCTATTGCTTGCCCACTCAGATGATAGTTCTCAGCGTTTTTACAGTCTTTCAAGTCAAATTATGATAGAGCGAAAAGTGTATTATGATGTGTTGCAAAGAGTCCAATATAATGATGGTGATATATCTGAGTGGATAACGTGGTATCTTAATTGTCTGTACAGGGCATTGAAAACCACAGAAAAAACCATCGAGAAGGTTCTTTATAAATCTGATTTCTGGGATAGACATAAGAATACATCATTAAATAGTCGTCAACGATTAATGCTTAATAAGCTTTTTGATGGTTTTGAGGGAAAATTAAAGTCTTCAAAATGGGCCAAAATGACAAAGTGCTCACCTGATACAGCATTAAGAGATTTAAAAGATTTAATAGAAAAAGGTATTCTGAAACAAGAAAAACCAGGAGGTCGTAGTACAAGCTACGAGTTAAAATTATTTTAAACACAGGCTCTAACAAAAGCTATACATAATGCGGTTTTTATTCGTCAATTGAATCTTTATGTAGAAGGAAAACATTTAGAGCTTTAAAAGGGCGTTCGTAGCAATCCCGCACTACGCATAGCCAAATCGTTGGCGGTCATTGTATCAAAGATACAATAAACAGTAAATACAAGATAATATTATCGTAAATTTGAATAAAATAATTATAGAATGACAGAAAAAGCAATAGTTAGAATATGAGTAATGCGAAAATATCCATACGTTTTTTTGACGACCGCGAAGTCCGTGCTGTTTGGGACGAAGAAAACGCCAAATGGTGGTTTTCAGTGTTGGATATTGTAGCCGTGCTTACTGACCAAAACGACTACACTAAAACCCGCAACTATTGGAAATATCTTAAAGCCAAGTTAAAGAATGAAAATAGTCAGTTGGTTAGTGTCACTACCCAACTGAAGTTAACTGCGGCAGACGGCAAACAGTATAAATCCGATATGCTCGACTACAACGGCATTATTGCCTTAGGCAAAACATTTCCAGGAACAAAAGCCAATCGGTTTATCGAATGGTTTACCTACAGCGATGAAAGCATCGATGGAAAAAGCAAATCAAAGGCTTATGCACTGTTTGAAAGTTCATTTATCAACGGTATAGAAGTAGGAACAGCAAAAGGCTTACAACAGATACACGCTTATTTATTTGGAGGTTTGTATGATTTTGCGGGACAAATCAGACAAAAAAATATTTCAAAAGGTGGTTTTCAATTTGCTGTATCACGCTTTTTAGGTAATACATTAAAGCAAATAGAAGCAATGCCCGAAACTACATTTGACGAAATCGTAAACAAATATATAGAAATGAACATTGCACACCCATTTATGGAAGGTAATGGTAGAAGTGCTAGGATATGGTTGGATTTGATACTAAAAAAACGCATTAAAAAATGCGTTGATTGGAGTAAAATAAGCAAGTCAGATTACATGAACGCGATGATGTTAAGTCCAACCAAAAGTACTATCCTGAAATCACTTTTAGAAAAGACACTCACTAGTAAAATAAACGACCGTGAAA
This sequence comes from Bacteroidota bacterium, assembly GCA_034658635.1. Lineage (GTDB taxonomy): Bacteria > Bacteroidota > Bacteroidia > Bacteroidales > UBA12481 > JABHCC01. Next base: position 2,368 of record JAYEFL010000182.1, read on the forward strand.
TGTTTATGAAAGGGATTGACTATTCATATTATTACGAAGAAAATGAATAATAAATAACGGTAAAACCGAAAACAACGAACCGCCAACAGAGTATAAAAATAATAGCCTATATATTGTCTGTCCATAAATTATAACATTATGATAATACGGCAGATAGGTCTTGTATCATTGAAAACACTTCACCATAATATGGCTAAATACAGGAGAAAAAGCGGTGAAGTTGTATAATGATCTGACCTTGAAGTTTGAACGTCCTCAGTGGAGGAACAATGCAGAGTTTGCATTAATTGATACGATTCTTGAGGATCATGCTGAGTTGATTGAGTTATTATCTGCAGATATTTTACGAGGAAACAAGTCTAGCAAGTTTGGTCGTCATGATATACCAAGTATTGAACAGATTGTTCGAGCAGCGATCTTTAAAGAAATGAAGAACCTGGACTACCGGGAGCTTCAATTTGCCCAGGAAGATAGTCGCATATGTGCGACCTTTATCAAGCTTGATGAGCGTA
>JAYEFL010000183.1:0-12138 GCA_034658635.1 Bacteroidota bacterium
TGGTGTATTGGCAAATTAGTATATTGGTGGATTGGTTAATTGGTTACTTGGTTAATATTTAGTTGCTTGAAAACTCTTAGGGTACTGGCTGTTTTAATACTTTTGTTTGTTTTTGGTTTGTTGTCATGCAGTAAACTTCCGGAAGAACAGAATATTAGCGATACACTTCACATCGAAGAAAATCGGGATTATATCATTATTACACCTAATCGTGAATGGTTCTCAATGACTGGTATGGTCTTTTACCCGGGCGGGCTGGTTGACCCGCATGCCTACATCGAACCTTTATCAAGATTTGCAGTTTCCGGACTGATGCATCAGATTGTTATTGTGAAAATGCCGGCAAACCTGGCTATTCTGGATGCCGATAAAGGAAAATGGATGTACAGCAGGTTTCCTTATGTCAGACGATGGGTGGTGGCCGGACACTCTATGGGAGGCGTATCTGCCTGCCAACTGGTACATAAATATCCACATTTCTTTTATGGAATGGCCCTTTTGGCCGCCTATCCACAAAAATCCAGTGATATCAACTGGTGGACACAAACCGTATTATCCATTCGTGGCGAAAACGACGGACTGGTTTCTGCAGATGACCTTGAGGCAAGAGCCGAATATCTTCCACCAGCTATAAAAATCAACACACTGGAGGAATTCCCGATGGAAAAAAGCTCAAAAACAGTGTACTATACTATCCCCGGAGGAAACCATGCCTATTTCGGAAAATATGGAGAACAAAAAGGCGACGGAGAAGCAACAATAACCAGGGAGGAACAAATTGAAGAAATGGTCAAGATCCTGCAAAAGTGGTTCGATGCCTATGAATGGGATAAGTAGGGGTCGACCCAAGTGTCGACCCATGTAAAAACCCACGTAACAACACATATGCGACTCTGGAAAATACAAAAAATGAAACGACTACCAACAATACTCCTACTCCTGATTTCGATCAATCTGCAAGCTCAGGATATTCAGATCACTGCATTTGGGGGAGTTGGATTAGGCTATCAATTGGATGAGCAAAACATCTATGAGCCGGGGTTCAGTGGTGCAGGCATCAAAGTTGACCTCATCAGGCAAATCGATGCTTCCAGAGTTTCCCTGATTAATGGTTTGGAATTTTCTTTTCAGGGATGGGGATCACAGCTGCTGGCCAATAATGGATTTTCTTTCCGGATATTGAATAAAGGAAAATTTGGCTTCGACGCAAAACTCCATGTTTTCAATGGGATTGTTTTGCTAAAATCTAATCCCCTATATATTGGAGGCATTGAGATTTTGCCCCAAATAAGCTATTCAATAAGCAAAAAGATATCCATTTACATGAACTCAGGATTCAGATATTCTGCATGTCCCCGCTATCGTCAATACGGACCAATTTGGAGTTATTTTGATGTGCCGGTTGGCCTTGGAGTTGCCTTGAGCCTTGAGCCTTGAGCCTTCTCTAATGCCCACAACTATGCCCTCCCCCTTGATGGTGCTCCTCATGCGCCTGACAACCTTCACCTGAATCTTTAATAGTACCTGCCAGATACTCCTTAACTACCTCAGTAACATTTCCTGAGCATCCACGGATCACTTCTACCCCAAATGAATTGAGGTTTTGCAGAGCTCCTCCTCCCATGTTTCCGGCAAGCAGAAGTGACACTCCCATATTCTGAAGAAGACTGGCAATATTAGATTGGCAGCCACATCCTTCCGGAGAAGCCATAAACTGTGAACCGGCAATTTGATTATTCTCGTCGATGTTAAAAATGGTGTAATATTCACAATGACCATAATGGCCATCCACCGTACTATTTCTCGTTGGAATCGCAATCTTCATCTTTTGTTTTATTTTGATTATCAAATAGTTTACTGCTTTTCAGCCTCTGTCCTTTGCCCTCTCCACCGCCGGATTTGCGTTTCAAACCCATTCCCTGACCCATATCTTCGAGGGATTTCTCTTTGTTTTTCTGGCATTTTCCAAGTTTCCTTCCGGTACCAGATCCTTTACCTGCGGGTCCTGTACGATCCATATGTGGCATCTTATTCCTCCTGTTTTAATTCAAAATGACCTCCTTCAATCCGTATAGCTTTAGCATTTACCAGGGCATCAGCAATTTTCTTATTGGCTACACTAAGAATCCGACCAAATGTAGCTCTGGAAACTTCCATTCGTTCAGCTGCCTCCTCTTGGTAAAGTCCTTCCAGATCAGCAAGCCTGATAGCCTCCAGCTCATCCACATGCAAAACGACTTCCTGTAAATTCCTAAAAGAAATTCCAGCCGGTTTATAATAGATCACATCCGGATGATTTGCTACCTGTCTGACACACTTCCTTCTGGGCATATGCTCAATATTTCCGATGCAAATATAAGCATATGCTCAATACCAGCCAAACAAATTATTTAGTATTTCAGTTTTCTGTTATGAAAAAATCGCACTCCTCTTATCACTCCCTTTTATCCTGCTTTGTTGCAGTAAGCCCAGGAACCCGGCAATTTCTAAAATCGACATTAATGGACATGATGTTACTCTACTGAGTTATTCAGAGATTACTGATACTATACCGGCTAAACTAAGTGACCTGGCTGATAATCTGCATTTTATACCACTGGAAACTCTGGATGAATGCATAATTGGATACGCACATTATTATGTTTATGACAAGTATATCATTGCTGTAAATCCATACGAAAAGATTCTATTATTCACTGCAAAAGGTAAGTTCCTGAGACATCTTGCTCAAGCAGGCAAAGGTCCTCAGGAATTCCAAAACGCTGTTACTACTGTCGATGAAAAGAATGACATCTTATACGTTGGAGATGAATCCAAATCCTATTTCATGAGCTGGGATCTGAATACCGGAGATTATTTGGGTGACATACCCCGGGTATACAAGGGGAAATTGAAAAATATACTATTAACCTCAAACAACACACTATACATTGCAAAAAGTGCCATCTCTTTAATTGAACATGCAAAAGAAGTTCTTAAAGATCCCAACACCAATCCAAAAGTAAAATCAAGATTAAATACGCTGATAAATCAAATTGACCTTGAAGATAATCCCATTTTAATAGTAGGAAAACTACGAAAATGATTTGTCATCCCGGACTTGATCCGGGACCCCATTGCACATTACCTATACTTCTTCAAAGCCCCCCCAATCTTCTCAGCATACCTTGAAAATCCTAAATCGGTATAATGCACACCATCAACGGTACCTTCCCCATCTGTTCCAATCAAATCATAACCAGAAATAATAAATAGATTTAGAACATCCTCTTGTTTAAGCATGTAATAGGCTTTACGTAATTGCTCATTCTGGCCATCCAGTTGCTTCTTATCCTCTACAATAATGACAGACTTCACTGTAGTGGCTGTTTCAACCAGGAAAATTGGAGTATCTGGTCTCTTCTCCCTGATAAAACGGATAAACTTCGTGTATCTGGGTACAATGACCTCGAGGTTGTGAATATTAGGCAAGCAATCAAGTATGTATGCTTCTGCATCAATCTCAGCAATCAATTCTGCCAGTTCCATTTCCATTCTGCCGTTACCAGAAAATCCAAGATTTATTACTTCTCGATTTAGTTTTCTTGACAGGATATTGGATGCTGCCATACCAGGACGACTAGCACACCCGCCCTGCTGAATGGAAGTCCCATAAATCACTATAGGCTTACCTTCCAAAACAGATGATGATTTAAGACTACTTCCCTCATCCACTCCAATCCACAAAGTATCAATTCCATCGTACAAAGGCAGATTCAGGTGAAACTGATGTATTTCCCCATCCAAGCCATCCAGAATCTCACGTTCATATGATTTTCCGCTACCTGGACTACCAGACCCGGCATATCGCCATATCCCATTATCATCCATATACAAATCCACACCCTTTATCCCACAATCAGTCATATGCCACATGCTATTGTCATACCGCACGGTCCATTTAGCCAGGATCTTTGTAGAATTGGTGCGAAAATGAACAGATAGTCCTGCAGTACTTGTCCCTAAGCGCCAAACCGGATCCCTGACTATTCCTTTTACTTTAGCCGGCAAACGATCATACGGATGCTCCAGCTCATTCCATGCTTGTCCGGTTAATCCGACATCCAAAGCATTGTACCAGGAGATATTGGCATCCTGACTTTGCTCTATTGCTCGGAGATTTTGAGCGGATACCAAATAGGACGTAGAAAATAGGACATAGCACATAAGGCTAAGGAATAAAGATAAGTGATTTAGTTTCATAATGCTGAATTTATATTAAAGGTAATAGAGAAATCCGTAAATTTACGTATCATTAATTATTGCTAATGAAAGTATATAGACCCCGCGTCAAAGTATGTTGCATCCAAAATCCTGACGAGGCCATAGAAAAAATAAGACCCTTTGGAGTGGATGTTTGCAATGGTGAAAGAAGCAACGGGAAACTTGATCCTGAGAAACTAAAGCGATTTGTCAATGAAATAAAAGGGTTTTGAATGAAACAACTAACAGCCATAAGCCTGGTACTATTCCTGCTCACCGCCTGCACTACCCCTCCCCGCCCCAACCTCCTTTTTATTGCTGTAGATGATCTCAGGCCAGAACTTGCTTGCTATGGTGCTGATTACATCCACTCCCCTAACATGGATAAAATGGCAAGTGAAGGATTCTTGTTTACCAATCACTATGTCTCAGTACCCACTTGCGGCGCGTCCAGATTTAGTTTGATGACCGGGAATAACCCTGTTTCAAAAATCCAGGTCGGCAATAATGCAATGCATCATGAGATTTCTGGAAAACCCGAAACAGAAAAACCAGAAAGCTGGGTTCATCACTTGCGGCGAAACGGATATTATACAATTGGCATTGGAAAAATCAGTCATCACCCAGATGGTTTACTATACGGATACACAGATTCGCTTGGAAGCGAATACGAGCTTCCAAACAGTTGGGATGAAATGCTTTTTGATGCCGGAAAATGGGAAACAGGATGGAATGCCTTCTTCGGATATGCGGATGGGAGTAATCGCCAATCCATGAATCGTCAGGTTAAGCCTTACGAGAGTGCTGACGTTGGTGACCAGGGATATCCGGATGGCCTCACCACACAACTAGCAATAAAAAAATTGCATGAATTAGCAGATAGAAAAAGCGCTGTCATCCCGGGCTTGCCTGCCCCGATTTATCGCGGGACCCGGGACCGCGATGCTCAGAAAAAAACTAATTTCCTCCTCGCCGTAGGCTACTTCAAACCCCATCTACCCTTCAATGCGCCAAAAAAATACTGGGATTTGTATGATGAATCCAACATCCCCTTATCTCCCATCCCATTTATCCCGGAGGGTATTCATAAAGCTGGCCTGCATGGATCAGGAGAATTTAATGGCTATCAATTAGGGGACGAAAGAGCTGGATTAAATGCCCCACTTTCAGATGAATATGCCAGGAGACTCAGGCATGCCTATGCTGCCTGCGTTAGCTATATTGATGCACAGATTGGCATTCTGCTTGACGAACTGGAGGAACTCGGACTAGCGGAAAATACTCATGTAATCATTTGGGGAGATCATGGCTGGCATCTGGGAGATCAGAATGTTTGGGGGAAGCATACTGTGTTTGATTGGGCGACAAAAAGTACACTGATGATTCGCAAGGCTCAGGGCTCAGGGCTCAAGGCTCAGGGCTCAGGGCTCAAGGCTCAGGATGAAGGAAAAAGGATTGATCAGGTTGTTGAGACTGTTGATCTTTATCCTACTATTATGGAGCTTTGTGGGATTGCTATGCCGCATGAAACTGATGGACGGAGTTTGGTGCCCCTTATGGATAATCCTGATGATATTTCATGGGAGAACCATGCATTTAGCTATTTTAGAAATGGGATTTCGCTGCGAACCGAACGATATCGGCTGACTAAATATTTTCGTAAACAGCAGCCTGTAATTGAACTTTATGATCATTTTAATGATCCCTATGAGAGTCAGAATGTTGCCGCTGAGAAACCGGCATTGGTGGATAGTTTGATGGGGATTTGGGAACTCGGAAATACAGGAATATACCGGGAGGAGAGGAAATAGGAAGTAGGACGTAGAACATAAGGCTAAGACATAAGAGTAAAATGAGGGCAGTTAAAACTTGGTTAATATCTATTCTTCTTGGGTTTCTGATTGGTTCATGTAATTCTAAGTATTATCGGGCTGATCTTATTATTTATGGTGGTACTTCGGCTGGAGTGGCGGCTGCGGTTGAAGCCTCACGACTTGGGTTGTCGGTGATTGTTGTTGGTCCGGATATCCATTTGGGCGGGCTTTCTTCCAGCGGATTGGGCTGGACTGATTCTGGTAATAAAGCGGTCATTGGTGGCTTTGCCCGTGAGTTTTATCAGCGAATAAAAGTTGAATATGAGAAGCCCGAAAGCTGGACATTCGAGACTCAGGAAGAATGTAGATTTTTTAAGCCTGATCAAGATGCTGTCTGGGTTTTTGAACCTCATGTGGCTAAGAATGTTTTCGAGCTTCTAGTTGAGGAATATGACATCCCTGTTTATCGGGATAAGTGGTTAAACAGAGAAGATGGCGTTCTGGTGAAAGAAGGGCGAATTGTCTCCATCAAAATGCTCAATGGCGAGATCTTTAAAGGCAAAATGTTCATCGATGCCACCTATGAGGGCGATCTGATGGCTGCTGCTGGAGTAAGCTATACCACTGGCCGCGAAGGCAATAAGAAGTACAATGAAACTCTGAATGGGGTAAATACAAAAAATGACCGCTATCATAACTTTGATTTGCCGGTTGATCCCTACGTTATCCCAGGTGATCGCTCAAGTGGCTTACTTCCTAGAATTCATGATGACGGCCAGGGTGAAGAAGGAAAAGGAGATCACCGAATCCAGGCCTATTGTTTCAGGATGTGTCTTACACAAGTGCCTGAAAACCGCGTTCCTTTTCCGAAACCAGAAAATTATGACCCCAATCAATATGAGCTCCTGGCCAGATATCTGGATGCCGGTTTCAGAAATATCTATAGAAAATTTGATGCTATCCCAAATGGTAAAACCGACACCAATAATTATGGCGGCTTTTCTACAGATAATATTGGGATGAATTATGAATATCCTGATGGCTCCTACGAAAAACGGGCTGCGATTATTAAAGAACATGAAGAATATCAGAAAGGACTGATGTGGTTTCTTGCCAATGACCTCAGGGTACCCGAAGATGTTCGGACTGAAATGAGTAAATGGGGACTTGCTAAAGATGAATTTCTGGATAATAACCATTGGGCACACCAGATTTATGTTCGCGAAGCCCGTCGTATGGTCAGTGATTTTGTAATGACTGAGAATCACCTGAGAGGTAAGCTTCCAACTCATGCACCAATTGGTATGGGATCATATAATATGGATTCACACCACGTCCAACGATATGTTGATGAGAATGGATTTGCCCGCAATGAGGGGGATGTAGAAATTAATCCTGGAGGCCCCTATCCTATTAGTTATCGGGCTATTATTCCCAAGAAAGACGAAGCAAATAACCTGTTGGTACCTGTTTGCCTTTCATCGTCACATATTGCCTATGGATCAATACGGATGGAGCCTGTTTTTATGATCCTGGGGCAATCGGCTGCCAATGCTGCCGGGCTGGCGATTGAAGGAAAAATTGCCATTCAGGATGTTGATTATGAAGATCTTAAGACTAGGCTATTGTCTAGTGGGCAGGTTCTTAGATCAAGTCATAATTAATCCACCCCAACCCCTCCTTAAAATTAAGGAGGGGCTTATTGGCACATTGACTAACTACCGCCTACGTCCAACTTCCTCCAATACTCTCATATCCTCCTCTGGCAAAGAACCGTCGGGCAAAGGACCAATATTCAATAGCAGATTGGCATTCAAATCTGCAGCGTCTTGGAGCATTTTCATGACATCATCGGCTGAATGATGCTTGCCATCGTCGTTCTTTTTATACCCCCAGGCATGTGGTTGCATAGTAGTGCAGATTTCCCGGGGTTTATCCTTGTTCTTTTCGTAAGCAATTTTTGCTACCTCAAATTGATTACCTACCCGGGCTTTACCACTTCTTTCAGGGGCCATGAAATCTTCATCCCCATTAGCTCCCTGCTTAAAAGATATCAGGGCATGAGGCGATAAACTACGGATAAGTGCGTATGTAGAATCAATTGGAAACATTTCCGGAGCAGCATAATATCCCATTATCGGATCGAGCCATATACCGGCAATATTTGGATATTGAGTCAGAAGCTCCGTTAAATGCTGAAGAGCATAATCAATATAGTACTGAAAATCTGCAGGTTTCTTATACAAATATTGGGGCTGAGATTCGTCGTAGGCCGGACGTGCATTATTCCATCCATCTTCTCTTGACAAGAAATAGGGATGCTGCCAGTCGGCTCCGTAAGAATAATACAAAAACAAACCAAGTCCTTTCTCTTCACAAGCTTCGTACAACTCTCCAATCAGATCTCTTCCTGCCGGAGAATTTATCGAGTTAAAATCTGTAGCCTTGGTGTCGAACAAACAAAAACCATCATGGTGCTTTGATGTGATAGTAATATATTTCATCCCTGCAGATATGGCCGTTTCGGTAATCTGTTCAGGACTGAAACCTTCAGCTGTAAAACTATCCACCAGTTTGGCATATTCAGTCACCGGGATTTTATCACGCAATTGCACCCATTCACCCTTTCCCAACTGGCTATACAGACCATAATGAAGAAACAAACCAAATTCAGCATCCTGGAACCAGGCCAGGTTGGCTTCTCGGGGGTTCTCTTTATATTGCTCAGCGTACTGAGACAGGTAGCTGGGAACTTGGTTCTTTGGTTGGCAGCTTTTTAAGGCAAAGGGCAAAAGGCAAAAGGCAAAAATTAGGATTAAGAATGAAGGTTTAGGTTTAAAGTTTTTTGGGTGCATTTTTGTTAGATTTGAGGTTCATTACTCGGTTACTCGGTTACTCGGTTACTCGGTTACTCGGTTACTCAGTTACTCAGTTACTCGGTTACTCAGTTACTCAGTGACTCGTAAATGTACTATATAACCTAAGATCTATGAAACTTCTAATTACCAGCCTGCTAATTGCTTTTACAAGCCTCACTGTAAACAACGCGTGGAGAAATGCCTGGCCGGCCAAAGTCCTTTGTCAGCATTGACATATATGCAGAAGCAAATTTATCCCATGGAACAGCCATGCTTAGCTTAACCCATTTATTATCAGGAAGTAGTGACGCATGAAAGGGAGTTTTGAACTCTTCAATCGTTATCTGGGCTGGTGAATCATATTTGATCATAAATGCAATGCTTTTATACTAAAGATCTGTTTTTCATAGCATTTTCACCACTATTATAGGGTGAAGTTATCAACTTATAGAATTGATTATCAACACGATGTCCACTTTATCAGCAAACCCTAATTAGGTAGCAACCAATTAAGGCTAGGCTGAGGGAAATAAGCGATTTTTTCATAACATTTCAAATTAAACTTTTAGACTATTGGCAGTATTATCCTGCTTTACTATTTCATTTTTATCTTGATTATTATTGGATTACTATCGAGTGTAATATTCAAATGTCCATACCGTTGTGACTTTTTATTAAACACAATAAAATCAGCTGGTTGAACCAAAGCAAAAATATAATTGCTATCATTAATTCCCCAAGGAACACATTCAGGTAACAAACCTTGATCAATATAATTTCGCAAGCTGTATGTTTTTTTGTCTTTTTTGGAATGAATGATTGGTAAGGCATGTCTTCCATAGTCTGCGACCACTATAACATAGTTACTATTCGAGAAAACACTTAATAAACCACCGACTTTAGAATTAAAACTCGATCTTACCAAAGGTAGAATTGTCGATATATCATTAGTTTCCTTTAGATCTGGTTTCAAGGAATGCTTCCCAAAATCAAGCGAGTACTTTTCTTTTATACCATCTTCCATGAATTCATAAACATTGTTTGACCATGGAACCACAAAAAGCTTTTGATCAGATGACATATTTATTGGACTCAGGAGAACAAGCAATGACTCCTTGCTTGTCAAAAACTCATCTAGTGGTTCAAAATCAGAAAAATCATCATTACAGATTGAGTATGTAGTACGAATTGGAGGAACTGTCGATTCACCATATCGCATTGTATGGTATACAAGAAACTTTTCATCACCCAGTGGAGCAAAATCATAAAGAAATAGCCCAGATACATTTCTGGAGTCGATATATACCCCATTGAGGTCATATCTCCTGACTTTTCTAACTAATTCTTCATACAGATAAATAATTGAATCTCTTCGATCTATGGCTATAGCTCTGGGATTAGAGACTTCTCCAGGACCGCCCCCATGAGTAGTTCTAAAAAGCAAGTTTCCTGAGAGGTCGAAAATAAACATATTCCGTGCGTAAAGATGATCTAAAACAATTATCCTGTTGCCAAAATGAATTATTTTAGCAACTTTTCCAATTATGCAGTCCTCTGTAGTCTGTAGGGGTATAACTTCATCTAATATGATTTTTTCAGGGGTTTCTGTGTTATCCATATCTACATGGATAATACTTGTGAAATTATTTGTTTTTGGATCGATCTCATTACATGAAACCAAAAACAACAGAGCAACAAACTGTATTACGAAACAATTTAGTGAATAATTATATTTAGATGAGTGCATAATTGTGAAATTAACTTTAAAGAATCGAAGTAAAATAGCTTAACACTTTATTGCGATATCCAGAAATGAGTTCATCACTTTCATTTGCATAATATGGTAATACTACCCTTAAATCGCTATCCAGAATCATATAAAAGGGAACTTTATCTGATCCTTCCTTCTTATCAATAGAAAAACTAAAGCTCCCAGGAAATCTATAGATGGGCGATTTTATTTGATGAGATTCTGCAAACAGTTTTAATAAATTCGAGCTTTTAAAATCTGAAATAACAATAATATTATCATATCCTATCGATTGCCCAATATCATTTAAAAACTTAAGAGCATCATCAATACAAGGAGGACAGAACTGATTCGAGAACCTTAATACTAATTTTGGGGAATCCAAAAGATCATCTACAAAAAGAGAATCACTATCAGAAGTGATTAAATAGATTGAGCCAAGAATCTCAGAGTCGATTTGAAATTTGAGTGACGATCTATCATTGTATTCACTGATCTCATTTTTGGCAACACTCAATTCAGACATTTGATCTAGTAACGCAGAGTGATATGCCTTGGTCTTGAAAGCAAAAAAAACGGATAGTCCGATAAAAATGGAAATGATCAAGTAAAGATACCCATCCACCAGCAGAAATCGAAATGGGTTTGCTTTGGAATAATTACTTTTTTTTGGGGGGGGGGGATTACATTTGCTTTGCTGCCTTCCATATATTGACATTCATTTTATTAGCGTAAATGTAAATATTTATCTAATAAATTAGAGTATAATTATCTCTGCAGTTTTCAACAGTTAATGAACCGCTTTTGTCATCTTGATTTCAAAATACAATATCATTAAAATAACAAGAAAGTTTTTTTTACTCTGATTTGGTTCTGGATTATTAACCAACTACCGTCTCCTTCCTCCCTCCTCCAATACCCTCATATCTTCCTCCGGTAAAGATCCATCAGGTAAAGAGCCTATATTCAGAAGCAGATTAGCATTCATATCTGCAGCATCCCTGAGCATTTTCATAACATCATCAGCTAAATGATGTTTGCCATCATCATTTTTATTATACCCCCAGGCGTGTGGCTGCATGGTGGTACAGATTTCGCGTGGCTTATCTTTGTTCCTTTCGTAGGCTATTCGCGCCACCTCATATTGCGTCCCTACCTGCTTCTTGCCACTTCTTTCAGGGGCCATGAAATCTTCATCGCCGTTCGCTCCTTGCTTAAAAGAGATCAGTACATGGGGAGATAAACTTCTCACCAATGCATAAGTGGAGCTGATCGGAAACATATGCGGAGTCGAATATACCCCCATAATTGGATCGAACCAGATGCCTGCAATATTCGGATATAGCTGTTTCGGTAATCTGTTCAGGACTGAAACCTTCAGCTGTAAAACTATCCACCAGTTTGGCATATTCAGTCACCGGGATTTTATCACGCAATTGCACCCATTCACCCTTTCCCAACTGGCTATACAGAC
>JAYEFL010000184.1:0-12118 GCA_034658635.1 Bacteroidota bacterium
AAAAATTAATTTTTGTTGGTGTTAATGTGTCCCCGGCTCCGTTAAAAGACTGGACCATTACCATGCCGAATCCATACATAATAAATCCGTAACTAATAATTTGCAGGCAAGCCACTCCGCTCTTTACGACTTCGGGATCTTGAATAAATAAGTTGATAAAGAAAGTTGGAAACAGAATAAAAATGACTCCCATAGATCCCAGGAAGATAGCATTGATAATTCCAGTAACCCAAACAGATTTCTCAGCCCGGTCGGGTTGTTTAGCTCCGAGATTTTGCCCAACCAGTGTAGCCGCAGCATTGCTGATACCCCAGGAGGGAAGTAGAGAAAATAGAATAACCCGGATTCCTATAGTATAACCAGCAACTGCTTCACTTCCAAAAGTTGAAACGATTCGCATGAGTCCGATCCAGCTGGCGGTAGCAATCAGATTTTGTCCGATACCACCAAGCGATAGTTTAATAATTTGTTTGATGATAGCAAAACGAACTACAAGGTCGGATATCCTGATTCTGATTCGGTGCTTTCCGTTCGAGAGGAGATAAAACTGGTAAATAACTGCAGTACCACGACCAATTGTGGTTGCAACAGCAGCACCCACAACTCCCAGTTCAGGGAAAGGTCCGATTCCAAAAATCAGGAGTGGATCAAGAATGAGATTGATAATGTTTGCTATCCATAATACCCGCATCGAGATTGCAGCATCTCCGGAGCTACGGAATACAGCATTGATAACAAACAGGAGCATGATTATGCCATTGGCTCCCAGCATAATCTGAGTATAGCCTGAATATTCGTTTTGCATTGTTTCACTGGCACCCATCAGGCCAAGGATCTCTTTAGAAAAGAGAATGCCAGGAATGGCGATAAATAATGAAACAACTAATCCGGTTAATATAGCCTGAAAGGCTGTTTTGGATGCTTCTCCAGGTTTTTTCTCGCCTATGCGCCTGGCTATCAGGGCAGTGGTTGCCATGCTCAGGCCTACTGCCAGAGAATATACAATTGTTACAATTGATTCAGTAAGTCCTACAGTTGCGACAGCATCAGCCCCCCCATAACGAGAAACAAAATAAATGTCAACGACTGCAAAAATGGATTCCATTATCATTTCCAGCACCATTGGTACGGATAGAAGGAACACAGCTCTTTTGATACTACCTTTTGTGAAGTCCTGAGTCGTTCCGGAAATCGCCTCCCAGATGTCGTTTTTTATTTGTCTTATTCGACTCATATTTGTTTTTAATGATGGCGCAAGTTCACATAACTTAAGAATAATTCAAAATTGTGTAACCTCGGGCTGTTTTTATCGTCATATAATAATGACAGGTCCAATTCAAAGAAAACCCCAAACCAAATGAAAAAACCTTCGAACCCTTCAATAAGCAGAACTCTGCTTCCTATGCTTCTGGTGTTCCTGTTTATAGCTACAGGCATCAATGCCCAGGTAATCATGGAGAAACCACTGAGTGACAGAACTACAAGCTACAAAATGGATGTAGAACTGGATACCGATGCGAAAACCGTATCAGGTGATATGATCCTTACCTGGACAAACCCCTCTGCCGATACTGTCTCTGAACTTCAGTTTCATATGTACCTGAATGCTTTTAAAAATAATAAATCCACCTTATTTAATGAAGGCTCTGTCTTTCTTCGCGACGAAGATGATTTTGGATTTGTGGATGTCAACAACATTCAAACAATAGAAGGCAGGGACCTTTCAGCAGGTGTTAGCTTTATAATGCCCGATCAGCTTATTCATTATCAGGATCTTCGCCTTCCTGATGAATTACCCAATCAGCCGGATGACAGGATTCAGGATGAGACTGTTATGCGCGTGGTTTTGGATGAAGCTGTTCTTCCCGGGGAAAGCATTCAAGTGAAAATCAATTTTATCTCAAAACTACCAGAGCTCAAAAAAAGAACAGGGTTTGCGCATGACTATTTCTTCGTGGCTCAGTGGTTTCCGAAATTGGGTGTTTATGAGTACCCAGGAATGAAGGCCGAAGCGGAAAGCGGATGGAATTGTCATCAGTTTCACCGTAATTCGGAGTTTTATGCAAATCATAGCCTGTATGAAATTGATCTGACTCTGCCGGATGATTATGTCCTTGGATCGGGTGGTATGGTCATGGCTGAAGAAAATCTGGGGGATGGAAAGAAAAAACTATCTCTCAGGGCTGAAGATATTGTAGATTTTGCCTGGACCGCCTCTAAAGATTACGTTGTGGTTGAAGATCAATGGGAGCATGTTAAAATCCGGGCCCTTTTCCAACCTGAGCACGCATATCAGGCTGATCGCCATATTCATGCACTGAAGGAGGCTCTGGCTTATCTCGACGAGCATGTTGGTCCGTATCCCTGGCCCCACGCCACCCTCATTGACCCACCAAGCTACGGACAGGCGGCAGGAGGAATGGAGTATACTACCCTGTTTACTGCCGGAACTGCATACGGACTTCCGGAAGGACTTCGACTGCCCGAATTGGTCACTATTCATGAATTCGGACATGCATACTTTATGGGAATATTGGCTACTAATGAATTTGAAGAACCTTGGATGGATGAGGGTATGAATACTTATTGGGAAACCAGGATAATGGATCATGTTTATGGTGATAAGCATGGAGTTATTGACCTTCCATTTATTCATATCGGGGATGTAGAATTTGCCCGCTTTTCTTACGTTGGGATGAACAATCCGAAAGTGGCAGATGCGTACCGTCCTTCGTGGGAATTTCCTCATGGGAGCTATGGGTCACTCATCTACCAGAAAACTGCTACCTGGCTGAATACACTTGAGAGAATGATAAGCACTGAAACAATGGATGAGGTGTTCAAAACCTACTACAAAAGATGGGCATTTAAGCATCCCGGAACACAGGATTTCATTGATGTGATGAATGATGTAGTTTCTTCTCATCATGGTAATCGCTTTGGAGAAAACTTAGATTGGTATTTTGATCAATTCCTGAAGGATGATAAAACTGTGGATTATAGGGTCTTTAGAGTCTATTCCGGGAAGATTCTTAAAGATGCAGGAGTATTCGGGGAGACTGATTCAAGGATATTTAAAGAACGAGAATCTGAAGAAGATCTATTTCGTTCAACTGTAGCCCTGGAGAGATTGGGTGAGGCTATTGTTCCTGTAGAAATTCTCGTTCACTTCGAAGACGGAACTGAGATAACTGAATACTGGGATGGAAAGGACAGGGCAAAAGACATGATCTATGAACGTTCATCAAGAGTTGAGTGGGCTTACATTGACCCTGAGATGAAGATCCTCATGGATACAAATCTGCTCAATAACTCAGTAACTACAAAAGCGAATAAGAAACCGGCTCTTAAGTACGGGTCTAAGTTTATGTTCCTGATACAGAATCTCATGCAATTTATTTCAATATTCTCCTAAGCACTGAACTATGAAAACACTGAATTCCTATAAATACTCCTTTTCACTATCGTGGAGATCAAAAAAATTAACCAGTATTGTTTACCTGGCATACTTGATCATCGCATTGCTCCTCACCATTCCGTTTTACAAGCTTTTTTCTTCTATCAGTGAGTACAGCCTGCTACCTGCAAATCTCCTGAAAGGATTTGATGCCACCGCTTTTGGTGATCTTATTCGTGACTCTGGAAAAGTATTTCAAGTCTATTTCAAGGGCCTTTTACCCTGGCTGATCGTATTTTGGTTATTTGGAACCTTTTTCTACGGAGGAATCATCGACTGGATTGCCAACCCTAAAGGATCATTACGACTCAGATCATTCCTTGATAAGAGTACCAAATATTTTTGGAGATTTCTTAGAATTGCATTCTATATATTGATAGTTCAAGTAGTTTTTGCCTTCCTCATTTATCTGATTCCGGTGATACTAATCGGAAAAGAAGGGATGACAGATCAGTATATTGTACGTACACTCACGATTGGAATCCTGATACATCTGGTTTTTATGATAACGATTAGCCTGATAGCTGATTTTACCCGTTTTGGCTTATACCAAAAGAGCCACCATAAGGTATTAAGGGAAATGTGGAAATCTTTCAAATTTGTTTTCAGACATCTTGGATCATTGTGGATGATTTACCTGATGTGGGTCATAATGCCAATAGCACTGATGGTTCTGTTTTATTTCATCCGAACCAGTATGAACATAGATGCAACCGGGCTCATAATTGGATTATTCGTTATTCAACAAGTATTCGTTTGGCTAAGATTCTGTTTACGTATCCAGAAGCAAGGGATGTTCTTTAAATACTATCTTTGTTTCCAGATTTATCATTAATACACATCATTAGAATGAAAACAATCAAAGCCGCATTGGTGGTATTCTTTGCGATGACTTTTTCACTGGCTATGCAGGCCAAAAAAGTTGAACTCCGCTACACGCTTGAAAAGGGATTTGAGATATGTTTTGAGTTGACATCTGCCCAGGAAATTGCCCAGGAAGTTATGGGTCAGTCACAGTCAACTCAAACACGTCTGGTTATGGCCACGAAGTTCAAAGTACTGGATATTACTCCTGATGGTAATTATTTGATGACCAGAGTAATTACAAAAGTGAAAATTATGGTTAGTTCCCCAATGGGCGATATGGAGTTCGATACAGATAATATTGAAGATGATAATCCGCTTGCTGGTTCCTTAAGCTGGTTAAAAGACGCTCCTTTGGAGTTTGTGATGTCACCATCCGGAGAAATCCTGGAAGTAAAAGATGCTGATAAGGTTGCTGAAGAATTCACAGAAAAAACTTCTGGTGGAGGCCCTGAGTCTCAGATGATTATGGCATTGGCCTCTCAATTCACCTCTGAAGATGGGCTTAAGCAGTCAATAAGTATGTCGTTGCTTAAGTATCCTATAAAGAAAGTGAAAGTTGGAAAACCTTGGGAAACTGTATCAGAGATCGAGCAACTGATAAGTTTCGTTAGCACTACAGCTACAATGGTGAATGAAATAAATGGAGACCTTGCCTCACTTACTCAGGACGTTAAAATTGAGCAGGGAGAGGGAGAAAATATGATGGAAATGCAGGGTATGGAAATGGAATATGAATTATCAGGTGGTAAGCAAGGAGCATATGAAGTTGATCTGAAAACCGGATTAATTGTCAAGGGCGAAGGGATTACCACCATTTCAGGCATTGTTTCTATTGATTCACCACAATTACCTGCTCCGATGTCTATTCCGATGACTATCAAGACGACTGAAACAGTTAAGAGAGTAGAATAATATTCTTAGAAAATCCTGTAGGTCCCCTGAATAGATATGACAGGATAAAAACGGAAGCCCTTGAAGTTATTTCTGAGGGCTTCTTCATTTTCAGCATTGGCAGTAGGGCTTATCATTCCAACAGCATCCAGATCAAATTTAGGTTTATGGTGGTACCATGTGCCAAACTCCACGTTAAACCAGAATTTTCGATTTTCTGAAGCCATTGGGTTACCGATGCCAAACCCGAGGTAAGGAGAAACCGGCCATCCGGTTCTGGCTAAAACATTGAAAGTGCCAATTTGGTCAGGGGTGATTGATATATCTCCAAATTCCAACTCGTCAGACAGCTGAATGTCTAAGTCAGCTTTAACCAGGTTAACCCATAGTCCACCAGTAAAATAATACCATTTTGACAGATAGAAATCTGTTTGAATGTTTATTCCTCCAGTTCGTATCCTGGAATCAATTCCCAGAGATAAACCAGCCTGATCAATATCTGTCTGAATGTGCAGGGGTAACAGGCTGAATCCCAATCTTGCATTCCAGTTTTTATTAATTGCTTTTATGCCTTCAATTCCGGGGCCTGTTGTGGATAGTTTAAAGCCAAGTGCCCAACCGCTGCTCCAGTCAATAGCTGGAATTTGCAATCTTTTTTGAACTGCTTGCGACTGACTTTCAATACTTGATGTAAGTAAAAAGAAGCTTATTAGTATGATAATATATTTTTTCATTTTCCTGATAGCTTAGTTGATTTCAATTTCCACATACATTGTTCCTGAGTCTGTAATGGAGAGTTCTTCGTAATGGTATTCTCCTTTGTAATTGATACCCAGTTCGTAAACTTCTCCTGGTTCCACGTTAAAGAGGTATGTGATTCCCTGATATACCATAGCCGATTGCCAGCAATCTGAATCATGATTTCTGTAATAACCGGCTAATAAACTGGGGATGTAATTGGTGTTATTGTGTTCTGTGTCGATGAAAATAACCTGCAGCTCGCGAATTTCTCCTGGTGGAATTGGGATCAAGTCGTTTTGTAAAATTGGATGTTCATTGCATTCTCCTGTCAAAAGTACTGCATCCGGGGTTTTATAATATGGTAAGGCGCAATTGAGATAGGGTTCAAAGCGAAGTATCAGCTCACTTCCAACCGGAAGGTACCTCATTTGTGATGATTCGCTGGCGGCTCCGGTTATACCAAAAGAGTATAAGTATTGAAAAATTCCGTTTACATTACGGTAGAGTTTTAATCTGAATGAATAAGGGAGGGTATTATATTCAGGGAGAGTGGTGAATTCAAGGTTAAGAGGATATTGACAATAATTTCTATCCATCCATCCAAAATGAAAAGTGCCTGTTTTTTGCAAATTAATTTTGGCAAGTACTTTATTTTGGAAACTCTCAAGGCTTACAATGCTTTCCTGCGACCAACTTCCATTCTGATTGTTCAGCAGATATACCGGCAAAATATCATCCGGCCATATAAGACGGTTTTCTTCAGGGTTAAAAACCATAGGATCGAGGAGGAAAGTTGCTCTTATATTTTCACTGAAAGTAACTGCTTCTTTCCCGTATTGATCCTTAATCACCAGAAATAATTGGCTTGCAGGTTGTTTAATAGCAATTTTATAATCGTTGATATCTAAAAGGGCTAAAGGGCCACCTGGCAATGCTTCTACGGCTGATTCAATCATTCCATCCCAAAGAGCCAATGTGACATCCATATTTCCAGTTAATGCTTCCCCGTTTTTATCGAGCATTTGAATTCCCCGGGGTATGATTACTTCAAGGCGATTGCCGGGTGTATAGAGTGTTATGGAATCGTGGAGCAGACCAAAAACAAATTTCCCGGCATTTTCAAGATGTAAAACATTAACTCCTATTGGTGACAGGTCAAGATTTACAAGCATAACTTCAACCGGATTAATACCAGTACTGTAGGCCTCTATAGGCACATGTACTGGTAAATACCCATCAATTTTGGCATGCAAGGTGAACTGTACTGGTGTATTCTCATCAGGTTCAGTCTGATCAGGATGCAATAATAAACCTAAAAACCCTTTGGTTGAGTAAAACCTCTCCTGACGAATCCCGGCAAGGTCAAGGATATTGCTTTGATCAGGGCCGGTAATATATACTTCTACCCGAAGGTCACTATCACTCCCAATTAATTCACCACTTGCAGCATCTTTAAATTGAACGTCCCAGCTCGTCTTTACAAGATCAAAATTCATTTGCCAGCGGATTTCATCAAATCCGCCATCCAAATTGGAGCACGTTGATAATAACGCTAATGATCCAATTGCTATTGTATTGAGAAGCAGTCTCTTGAGTTTGCGCATAATAGAATATCTTTCAATAGTTAAAATACGCTATTAGCACAGCAAAATGTGTGCAGAATAAACTGTCTTTTTCACAAAGTAATTAACATTAACAAAAAACCCACTGCCTGAGCAGTGGGTTTTTGGCATAATATGAATAAGTCTTGTTATAATCCGAAAATACTAATAAAATCATCACACTTTTGCTCTTTTGTTCGTGTGGGAGAGTCAGATGGTTGGTGATGATAAAGGTAATGAATACCTTCTGTTCCAATAACAGAGAAATTTGCTTTAATTATTGGCTCCCACTCGCCTCCGGCAGGATATACAAAATCACCACGGTAGATCCTGGCTTCGAAAGTTGGGGCAGTGCTTGCTACAGGATCAAAGTCTGCTTCGAAAGTCCCATTTTCAACCTGGAGGATTTTAACAGTTGAAGTTCCAACTTCCCTGAATGTCAGAGTAAAAGAAACTCCATTTCCTTCCTGGTTAACTCTTTGTCCGGATGTTCCGGTACATGTAAACTTGAAGTCAATAATGAAATTGCTTGTAACTCCTCCTCCTGAGCCAAAAGATAAACCTGTGGCATCTAAAGTGACTTCAGCCAGATCGCCTGCGGTGACAGCAGTACCATTCACTGACAGTGCAGGGTATTGATTAAAGGAAGCCGTAACGTCAAACGAAGCTGAGCTAGCAAGATTATTGAAGCGGATGGTAGTTTCTTCTTTTGTGATTAATATCTCATGAGAAGGTATGGAAATGGCAGCTCCATCTGCATCACTAACTTCTAGTGTAATCTTTGTTGGCAGAATACTTTCAGGAACCTTAAAGAGGATACTCAGATTGACAGGGGCTTCCTCATCAAATGAGTAGGTAATATCAGAGATGTTTCCAGTTTCTGCGGTTGCTGCCAAAGCAGATTTTGTAGATTTAAAGGTTTTGACCAAATACAAGGTACCATCTTCATCAACAACCGGATCCGCGCCCATATATACCCAGGTGCCGCTTTCTGTATTAAATCCATATGATGGAATTTCATCACCAATCTTTATTTCCTGTCCTGTAGCCGGATGAATAATGCCTGCAGGGAACGAACTCATAATAATCAGGTCTTTGCCTTTTACTGAAGAAGCTTTTCGTCCGGTTTCATCTGAAATCGAAATTTTGGTATAAGCTAAAGGCTGCGCCAGGGTAGATTCTGTTCCATCTTCAGTTATTAAAGGCTGATTTAAACCAGGTAAATTTTTGAGACCTTCTTCATCTTCAATGTCAATACTTGTAATATCTACTGATACCTTTCCCTGGAGTGGAGTTCCTGAGTCATCAGTAAGAACCGTGCCACTTTCAATGGTAACCAAAACTTCGTCATCTTCAGTCTCCAGAACAATATCTTCTTGAATTTCACCATCATCAGAAGTCTCTCCCACATCTTCGTTTTCTTCAATATTGACCCCTTCAGGAGGAACTTCGGTATTGATCATGTTAATGTCAAAGTTGTAGGTTATAGCTTCAGTCAGAGTAATGGTTTTGTAATGATCCATAAACCCCGGGGCTATAGTCTCGATAGTGATTGTAATTGGATTATCTGCCGAAGGCTGAACACCGTATGGATTTAATGCAAACGAGAAGAATCCATTCTTCAGATCATATTCAGATTGGTACTCAGCATCAGGATTCATAATGACATCCTCATGGCTGCAGTTTATCTTAACCCGGATATCAGGATCCTCTTCCAGACCTAAAGGTATCCCATTGGCAGCGTCATAATAGATCACATTCACATATCCATCAAAAATACTGACATCAAAGGATAGTGTTAAGTCTTCTGCTACAAGATCAAAAGGTTCACAGCTGCTGAGTAAAAGTAATCCGGCTAAACCTGAAAGAATTATGTATTTGAGCTTTTTCATTTTTATTGGATTTAGAGGATTTTAAAAGTTAATTGAAGAGTAAGCATTGGCATCCATTTGTATTGAGCAATGGCTTCCATAATCACAGTTTCGTTTTCTTCGCTGGCAAGAGGTCCGATTATTCCTTCACCGTTCAGATCCAGGCTTGGATTCCCATGATACAGAGCACCCAGTTCAAAATTAAAGGAAACCATATGTTTGCGAGAGAGGGTATTCCCAAAACCCAATGCAAGGTAGGGCGAAAATAAATTACCGGAGGATAATTGACCGCTGATCATTCCGATGTCTTCTGGAGGGATGGTCAGGTCACCATAAGGCATTCCGGAAAGGGGAGTGACCGTAACTCCAAGAGCCGTCTTGTTGTGCATGATACCAGCAGTAAGGTGCACAAAGTTTTTAACAGGGTAGTAGTCGACCATCAGGCTTGCTCCACCCAGTTTGACTTCTGCTTCAGCTAACAGATCAATATCTTCAACAGCTTGTTCAATACTATATGGGATAGTTAATGTGGAATAAGCCAGTCTGACATTAAGCCGGTCTCCAAGACCTTTGATAGCTTCAATTCCAACACCTCCTAAGCCGACTTTTAGACCGACTCCCCATTGGGTGGACATGCTGTAGTCTGATTTATAGTCTTTGGCGGGTTCTACCTCCTGGGCGAAACCGCAAACTGAAAACAGTAATAAGCCTGAGAGCATAATTGCGGGTAATAATCGTTTCATGGCTGTTTGATTTGTTATTATATTATAAGGTATACGTAAAGGTAGGTAAAATGTTGATAATTAGGTCAGAATTTGATCGTTAATCCAATTCCCAGAATAAGCATGTAGACAAAAAAAGCAGGCACTTATCTAAGCTGCTGGAGCATTACTATTTGTTGACTGGATTATGGAAGCTGGAAACAATTTGATGAAATTACCAATTATTGGTATATTTGTAGAAAATAGAAATCATGAATAGAAACACATCAATATCAATTGGGGACTATTTTGACGGTTTTATTAGAAGTAGCATATCAGCAGGACGTTATAAAAATGCAAGTGAAGTAGTCAGGGCAGGATTAAGACTGTTGGAGGAGGAAGAAAATAAGGTTATTGTTTTGAGAGGAGCAATTCAAGAGGGCATAGAAAGCGGAATCGTTAACGATTTTGATTCAGATTCACATTTAGAAAACCTAAAAGCTAAAAAAGGTTTGAATGGCTAGGTACAGATTTACTAGTAAAGCTGTTAATGATTTAACCGAGATTTGGAATCATACTTATTTCAAATGGTCTGAAAATCAAGCAGACAAATACTATCAGATGCTTTTAGATACATGCGCCCAAGTTGCAGATAATCCTGATTTGGGTAAAGATTATTCTATTGTAATCGATAAATTATTAGGGTTTAGGGCTGGTAGACATATAATTTTTTATCGCTGTATAGAAGCAGATGAAATTGAAGTCATTAGAATTCTCCATGAACAAATGGATTTAGGGAATCGGATATTGGGTAGTGCATATTAATTGAAGGTTACCAAGAAGGAGTTCAGTTAATGAAAAAGGGCGCTCGATACAAGTTCTTTATTCCCCGGGAGCTGGCTTGGGGGAAAAACGGAACCGGTAGTAAAATCCCATCCTACTTGATGCTTATTTTCGATGTTCGGTTGATTGATTTTTGGTAAGGGGAAGGGTTCAATTATCTAAGCTGCTGGGGCATTATTATTTACTCGTTGATTTTGTTTTCCTTTAGCCAAACAATTTGTATATTTGTACCAAATAGGTACACATAATATTAGCCATGTTAATAATCAGCAGCCGGGAATTTCGGGATCATCAAAAGAAATATTTTGATCTTGTTGACCAGGATGAGCAGGTAATTGTGCAAAGAGGCAAGGACAAAGCATATATTCTTACTCCTATTGGTGATGCAGATAAATTGTCTGTCAATGAACAGTTGGTCGAGTACGTTCGGGAGGCTGAGTTGGAACTCTCAAAAAGGAAAGTTACCAAAATAGAAGACCCTGACAATATATGGGAAAGTATACTATAGTAGTATCCTCAAGAGCGAGGAAAGAACTTCAAGCCCATCACAAGTCGGGGAATCAAAAAACCATCAAAAAGATCGAGCAGATTTTCTTAGAATTATCGGAAACCCCGTCCGATTTACCATCAGACTCACCAGCCAATGAGCATGTAAGCATGCAAATGGCGAAACAATTATATGGCATAAGAACTGCTGAATGTTGTTTTATGAGATTTGCCAATGGAACTCCAGCATATGTAACAAGAAGATTTGATTATAACAAGGATGAAGAAAAATTAAATCAAGAAGATTTTGCCTCAGTTCTACAAGCGAAAAAGGACAATGATGGTAAATACAAATACATTGCTAAATCCTATGAAGATTTTGGAGATGTTCTTTCTCCTCTCAATAAGGTGGAGTTTATCAGAATTCTAATTTTCAACTTTCTAACAGGGAATGGGGATGCTCATCTAAAAAACTTCTCATTATTAGAAACATCTGATGGTGACATGCAGCTTTCTCCTTCATATGACTTGATGAACACGAAGTTACATGTTAATGATTCTCCTATTGCATTAAATCTTTTCAGAGAACTGGAAAGAACAAGGTTGCCCAAAGGCCAAACATATACCTATGCGCCCAAAGCCCTGAAAAGCCTATGGCCT
>JAYEFL010000185.1:0-12113 GCA_034658635.1 Bacteroidota bacterium
GACCCGGATTCTAGCTGAGCATCTATACAAAACTAATCAGCAACTGGAGACGCAAGCCGAAGCATTACAGGATCAGGCTGAAGAATTGCAACAACAATCAGAGGAATTGCAAGATCAGACAGAAGAATTGCAACAGTCTTCAGAAGAACTTCAGGTACAGAACCTTGAACTTGATGCTCAAAAAGCCAAATTGGAGGTAGCCAACAAACTAAAAAGCGAATTCCTGTCGAATATGAGCCATGAACTAAGAACCCCCTTGAATTCTATTATGGCACTTTCAAGCGTTTTATTGACTCAGGCTAAGGATAAGCTTAACGAAGAGGAAAATGGATATCTTGAAATAGTAGAACGAAATGGAAAAAGGCTTCTTTCTTTGATTAATGATATTCTTGACTTGTCAAAGATCGAAGCTGGCAGGATGGATATCTTGCCGGAATTTGTATCTCTTGGCTCTCTTCTTCAAATTATGGTTGAGAACATGCAGGTATTGTGTGATGAAAAAGGCTTGGCTATTTCCTTAAGTATACCTGATGATTTGCCAAAAGTAGAGACTGATGCATCAAAGCTTCATCAGATTCTGACTAATATAGTTGGTAATGCTGTGAAGTTTACTGAAAACGGTGGCATAGAGGTTTCTGTCAGGCGCGATAAGGAGAGTGTAATTATTGATGTGAAGGATAGTGGTATTGGAATATCAGAAGAAATGCTTCTTCATGTTTTTGATGAGTTCAGACAAGCAGATGGTTCTTCTTCACGCCTTTACGAAGGCACCGGACTCGGTCTCGCTATTGCCAGCAAACTAGCCATAATTCTTGGTGGGGATATTAGTGTGCAAAGTGAAGCAGGAAAGGGCTCTGTTTTCTCAATCACTATTCCGTTTAAGTGGCATGAGAAAAGACTGATTTCAGGTAATGATGCCATTGAGGCTATTTCCTGGCAAGATATGGAGAGTACAAATACGCCTGATAAAGATATCTCCGAAGCCAGAATTTTGATTGTGGAGGATAATCCGGATCACATGATTACGATTAAAGCAGTATTGAAAGGGAAATATAATATTGATGAAGCATCTGATGTTGAGGAGGCCTTGATGAAGGTGATTACTCATAAACCTGAAATAGTTCTTCTTGATATGTCACTTCCTGAAATGAGCGGAGAGCAAGCAGTGAAAGCTTTAAAAGAGAATAGTGTTATGGTAATTGCTGTTACCGCCCAGGCAATGAAAGGCGACAGGGAGAAGTTCATGAAAATCGGATGCGATGGCTATGTATCGAAACCAATTAATCAGGAAGCTTTATTAGAAGAAATCTTAAGATTATCGAAATTATCGAAATTATGAAAAGTATACTTGCTATAGATGATCAGAAAGACAATCTTGTTACGATTAAAGCAGTAATAAAGAACAACCTGCCTGACTGTGAGGTTGTCACCGCGTTATCTGGCTTAGAAGGAATTGAAATTGCCAGAACAATGCAGCCTGATGCGATACTTCTGGATATTATTATGCCCAGGATGGATGGATATGAGGTTTGCAGAAGGCTCAAGGAAGATGATTTGACTAAGCATATTCCTGTTGTTATGATAACTGCTATCAGAACAGATTCTGAGAGCCGTATAAAGGGTCTGAACATTGGTGCTGATGCATTTTTGTCAAAACCTATTGACCCTTTTGAACTCTCAGCACAAGTTAACGTAATGCTCAGGATAAAGGAGGCAGAAGATAAGTTGCGTGAGGAGAAGAACAATTTGGGAAAAGAAGTATTGAACAGGACAAAGGAACTAGAGATTATTAATGAGGAATATAGATTGGAGATATTAGAGCGCAAACGTACAGAGCAAATTCAAAAAGTATTATTTAATATCTCGAATGCCGTATCAACTACTGACAATCTAAACGATCTGATTATCCTGATACAAAAAGAACTTGGAAACATTATCGACACAAGCAATTTCTATGTGGCTCTTTACGACCATAAAACAGATATGTTTACCGTTCCATATCTCTTAGACGAAAAGGATGAGTTTGATTCTTTCCCTGCAGGCAAAACGATGACAAACTATGTGCTTCAAACTCAGAAGCCTTTTTTGGCTACGAAAGAAAGTATATCCGAATTAGTTAAATCAGGCGATGTTGGGATGCATGGAACAGACTCAGAGGTATGGCTTGGTGTACCGCTGATTATCGAAGGAATTGTAACCGGTGTTTTAGCTGTTCAGAGTTATACTGATGAAAATGCATTTGATGAATCAGATTTAAAACTGCTTGAATTTGTATCTAATCAGGTCGTGCTATCCATTCATAGAAAGAAGGCAGAAGACGATCTGGTTACTGCCTTAGCAAAAGCCAAGGAAAGTGATCGCCTGAAATCTGCCTTCCTGGCCAATATGAGCCACGAGATACGTACACCCATGAATGGAATACTTGGTTTTGCAGAGCTTTTAAAGGAACCAGATCTTTCAAGTGTTGAGGTTCGAAATTATGTAAGAGTAATTGAGTCTAGTGGCGATCGAATGCTTAGCACGATCAATGATCTTATCGATATTTCAAAAATCGAAGCTGGCCAAATGGAAGTTGTAGTGTCAATGACTATTATCAGTGAGTTAACTAATGAACTTTTTTCATTTTTTAAGCCAGAGACAGAAAAGAAAGGCTTGCAGCTGCATTGCAAGAATACTCTTTCAGGAAAAGAGGCTACAATTAATACCGATAAGGAAAAACTATACGCAATTCTTACCAATCTGATCAAAAATTCAATAAAATATACTCACAAGGGAAGTATTGAATTTGGCTATCAGGTGAAAGGCAGGTTTGTCGAATTCTTCGTGAAAGATACAGGTATTGGTATAGCAACTGATCGTCAGGTGGCCATATTTGAACGCTTCGTTCAGGCAGACCTTGGTAAGGCAAGAGCTTTCGAAGGTGCCGGGTTGGGATTGTCAATTACCAAAGCATACGTAGATATGCTTGGAGGAGAAATACGGTTAGAGTCTATAGAAGGCAAAGGATCACAGTTTTATTTTACAATCCCATACAACACCATAATGAGGGAGCAGGAAGCAGGCAAAGATCTAACAGATGCTGAAGGAGCCGGGCGAGAAGTCAAAAAGCTCAAAATACTTATTGCAGAGGATGATGAAGTAGCAGAATTGCACCTTTCAACAATTCTTAAAGGTATGGAAAGAGAAATCTTTCATGCAAGAACAGGGAAGGAAGCTATTGAGTTTTGCAGATCAAACCCTGATACAGACTTAGTACTCATGGATATCAAAATGCCGGAAATTGACGGACATGAAGCTGTCAGGAAAATACGTGAGTTTAATAAAAAGATAGTAATCGTTGCTCAAACTGCCTATGCCCTTGAAGGTGACAGGGAGCAGGCTCTTGCTGCTGGATGTAATGATTATATCGCAAAACCCATAAAAAAGGTTGCACTGCTGGCTATAGTGGAAAGCTATTTTGACTTTAGTAAAAAAGGATGAAATAATCCATTTCCCATTTCCCATTCTCTCTCAATATCCTAAATTCACGTCTTTCTCCACAGCCGGCACACCCTTTTCCATCCACTCGGGCATTGGAGCTCCTTTGAGATAGTGATCAAAGAATTGTAACAGACGAATCTGAAAATCATGCTTGTCTTCCAAACGGGTAGGCCAGTGTGCGGCATTGTTGTAGTTTAATAGCCATGCTGGTTTTCCTAATCGCCTCAGTGCTATGAAATACTCTATTCCCTGATACCAGGGTACCGCTCCATCATCATCATTATGCATTATGAGTATGGGAGTTTGAACTTTATCCATTGTAAACAGAGGAGAGTTCTCCATGTATCTCAGAGGAGATTCCCATATCGATTTCCCTATCCGACTCTGGGTATGTTCGTATTGGAAAGATCGATTCAAACCTGATCCCCAGCGGATACCTCCATAGGCGCTGAACATGTTTACCACAGGGGCCCCAGATTCAATAGCTGCAAATAGATTAGTACGTGTTGCAAGATATGCCACCTGATAACCACCCCAGCTATGTCCTTGAGCACCAATGGCCTCTTCGTCAACAAATCCCCTCTGAATCAGAGCTGTGATGCCAGGCATAACACAGTTAAATGCATCTTCTCCTGGATATCCTTCCTTATAATAAACATCAGGATTAAAAATAAGGTAACCATTACTAGTATATTGATGATAATCAATTGTAGATCTACCCCTTTCAGGTATGTGGTGTCCGAATAATCCCTGCGAACTCTTTTCATAGAAATTCACAATCATAGGATATTTTTTATTTGGATCGAAGTTCTCAGGCTTGTGAAGAGTCCCTTCCAGCTTTCGTCCGTCCAGAGATGTCCAGCTAAGCAGTTCCACAGTTCCCCATAAAAAATTCTTCTGCTGTGGGTTAACATCAGAAACCTGAACAATATTTTTAAACTTCAGGTCAGAACTCAGCAGATTCGGGAAAGTTTGAAAATCTTCCTTAGTAAATACAACTGCATCGTAATTTTTAGCCTTCTGAGGAGTACTCAACTTAAAAGATCCGCACAGAATTGCCTTCTGCCCTTTGCCTTTTGCCTTTTGCCCTTTGCTTTCACTCATAGACCATGAATAATATCCGTCTTCACGAGTAATCTCATTATGTCCTTTCAAAAGCTTGATGTTTTCCGGAATAATTCCTTCTTCGCTACTCTTCTGTCTGTCAAAATCGATAATCCGATAGGATATGCCATCCGCTCTGGTAGCATTTGTTAGGTTTTTCGGTATTTGCTCATTATTTGGATCTAGACTCCAGATATTATACCGATCATATACAACCAGTGCTTCATCTCCCTTAATCCAGCCTGCAGAACGGTAAGATCCTGGAGGATTGGGAACATCATTTAGCTCATTAGCAGTCTGAATAATTTGTGCATTACATAGTTGATATTCTATATCCTTTGCCAGATCATATGTATTCCAGGTGGTGTCAATAGCGTTGAACCAAAAAAGATAATTGCCGCCCGGGGATACCCGCGGATAGGCCCTTACATCCTTTTTTATCATCCTTGGTTTACCGGTTTTAATATCAATCAGGTAAAAATCGTTGTGTGACGGACTCCCTTCCCACATGGTTTGAACTGCATAGGGGAGATTTGATGTGGCCAGAACAAACTTCGCATCACCCTTTTGGATAAGACTGATGCTATTAAGATCTTTAGTTCCTAACTGTACTAAAGTTTCCATATCAAGGTGATAAACAGCCATATAAGTTTTCTTAGCCTCCCTTGATTTGTTTTTGAGTTGAACCGTGTGCAATACTGGCTCATTCCAGTGCCAGATATCAACATTTGGCTTTTCCTCTTCAAGAATAGTGGTATCTTTTTCCACAGCAATAGGGGCAGTGCCAAAAAAGACTCTGTTTCCAGACTCAGAAAAACTGATTCTTCCATTTTTGCTGATTTCCCAATCCGAAGGAATTCCAGCAGTAAAATTGTCGGCTAGTTTAACTGCTTGAGCATCACCTTTCCAAACATAGAGACTATTTTGCTCATTATCTTTCCGTTCTTTCTCATCTCTAATATCGGCCAAAAATGCAACCAGTTCTCCATCTTTCTTAACTGATAACTGCGAATATGTCCCATCTCCAAGAATCATTGGTGAAAGCAGACCCTCCTTGACATTATAAGCATATACGCCAGCATCAAATTCCTTATCATCCCCTGAAGAAATAAAAACAAGCAGTTCCTTCTCCGAAGCAAACTGATATTTAGTAACAAAGGGAAAGAGCTTCTCAGTTCCGGTAACAAGATTCCTGACAACTAACTGTCGACCATTCTTATCAGACTCTTTCTTAAGCTCTTCCTCTTCCTTTTCCTTTTCCTCTTCCTTACCATTTCCCTTTTCCTCTGTCTTTTGCCCTTTGCCTTCTGCCTTAAGCCATCTGCCTTCTGCCTTTTCTGACTGTTCAACCTGAAAAGCCAGAACCCCAGCCCATTTAGCCGGAAGCTTGAAAGACTTCATATTCAGAATAGTATCCAGCAACTGTGTCTCGAAATTATAAACTGCCAGTTTGGGCTTTGACATTTTATCCTTCTTTGTCTTTTTTAATTTTTCTTCTCTCACCAGCTCTGACTCAGGCTGAATGGTAAAGATCAGAAATTTAGAATCTTCCGTAATAACAGAACCGGTACCACAGGCAAAAGAATTGATTTGCTCCCCTTTTATGTTGGTAATAAACAATTCAGGGTCTCCTTTCCAGGGTTGAGCATTATACACAATGTATTGGCCATCATTAGAAATGCGCTGCTCAGTAATCCGATTCCATTTAAGAACATCCTCAGGTTCAAGGGGACGTTTCTGGGAGAAGGCAGAGAGGCTTATCACAAAAATAAATAGCAGGGGGAGGATTCTTTGGGTTTTCATATTGTTTTTCGTTTTTCGTTAGTCGTCAGAGAGACACGGCCGTGTGTCTTTACTCAAACCTCACTAATATCTTCATCACCTTTCCTGGATTCTCGGCCCATTCTTGAAGGGCTTTTCCAGTTTCTTCCGGTCTTATGATCCTGGTTATCAGTTGATCAATCGGACAAGTTTTTTCTTTGAGATAGTCGATTACTGACTGGATATCTGATTGCAGTGCATTCCTGGATCCCAGGATATCTAATTCTTTTTGTACAAATATCTTTGTTGCAAATGCTATGTCAGAATTTGCATAACCAATGCACACTACTCGTCCTGTGAAAGCTACTTCATCAATTGCAGCCAGATAAGTTACAGGGTTTCCTGCTGCTTCAATGACTACATCCGGACCGTATCCATTTGTTATTTCAAGTAGTCTTTTATTGAGACCCTCTGTTTTTGAATTGATGGTATAATCTGCCCCGAGAACTTTGGCTGTTTCTAATTTGCGATCGTCAATATCTACTGCTATAACACGAGCCCCCCGCACAACTGCTCCAATAATTGCTCCGGCTCCTATCATTCCGCAGCCCAATACAACAACAGTGTCAGTATCCGTAATCCGACCTCTGGAAACTGCATGGAATCCTACACTAAGAGGTTCTGTCAGGGCCAGCTCTGTTGCTGTTAGAGAGTTGTCAATCAGTATTTTCTCCCATTTTACAACAAAATACTCACTCAGAGCACCATCCCGCTGTACTCCCAGAGTTTGATTGAACTGGCAGGCATTAACCCGCCCATTTCTGCATGGCGGACAAGCCCCGCAATTTGTATATGGATTAACAGTAAGCATTTGTCCTGGAACAAAATGATCCGGAACCTCTGACCCAAGTTCAACAATCTCAGCAGCAATTTCATGGCCTGGAATCACAGGGTAATTCACCATCGGGTTTTTTCCAAGAAATGAACTCAGATCAGACCCGCAAAGTCCAATAAGGTGTACCTTCAAAAGAGCTTCTCCAACTCCCGGAACCGGCTTAGTTACCTCAATCACTTTAACCAGCCCTTTACTTATAATCTTAACACTTTTCATCCGTTTATATTTAATTCTATTTGTAGGATGTAGCTCACATAACAAAAATAATCATCCTCGTGTGTGATACAATAATTTCCTTTTGTCATGCTCGGTTCATAAATCAATAACTATTAACAAAGTAACCATCAACCAACAAATATAACAAGTAACAAAGTAACCAAAGTTATTACTGATACCGATGGTAATATCGAGTACACAAATCCCAAGTTTACTGTATTGACCGCTTACACAGCAGAGGAAGCTTTAGGGAAAAATCCGGAGATTCAATATTAATTATTGAGAATGGCATTTTTACTGATTGCAATCAGGCAACTGTTGATCTCTTGGAATATGAAGGTAAAGAAGATATTATTAATTTGCATCCAGCAAAGCTTTCGCCTGAGATTCAGCCTGATGGAAGAACATCTATTCAGAAAGCTGATGAAATGATAAAAATTGCACTTGAAAATGGAACGCATCGCTTTGAGTGGGAGCATAAAAAGAGCAATGGTGAAATATTTCCGGCAGAAGTACTGCTGACAGCAATTCTAAATGAGCAGAATAAGAAAGTGCTTCATGTTGTTTTGAGAGATATTGCTGTTAGAAAAAAGGCTGAGCTTAACTTAGTTGCTGCGCTTGAAATGGCTAAGGAGAGCGACCGTCTTAAATCAGCTTTCCTGGCTAATATGAGTCATGAAATACGTACCCCCATGAACGGTATTCTGGGTTTCTCAGAATTGCTTAAAGAACCCGGACTGACTGGTGATGAAAAGAAGAATTATATAAGCGTTATTGAGCAAAGTGGAGAGCGTATGCTCAACACAATAAATGACTTAATTGAGATGTCTAAGCTGGAGTCTGGACAGATGTATATTTCATTATCAGAAGTCAATGTAAATAAGCAGTTAGAATATGTTTATAATTTCTTCAAACCGGAAGTTGAGAAAAAGGGCTTGCATCTTTCACTTAGAAATAATGCATCCGGATCAGAAATCAGCATTAACACAGATAAAGAGAAATTGTATGGGATTCTGACAAATCTGGTGAAAAATGCCATCAAGTATACTAAAAAGGGTTCTATCGAATTTGGATATCAGGAAAAGGAGAATTGCATCGAATTTTTTGTTGAAGATACAGGTATTGGCATACCTCCAGACCAACATCAGGCAATTTTCGAACGCTTTGTACAGGGGGAAATGACCAAGTCAAGAACTTTTGAAGGAGCTGGCTTAGGACTTGCAATCACAAAAGCAAACATAGAATTGCTGGGAGGGGAAATTTGGCTGGAATCAGAAGAAGGAAAAGGATCAACATTCTCTTTCACAATCCCAAAATAGTATCATTCTCCATTCTCCATTCTCCATTCTCCATTCTCCATTCTCCATTCATCTTCCCTCCCAATCCGGGTTAACCTCATCCGGAACCGGAGCACCAACATTATGCCTCCATTCATCAAGCAACTTCTTCAGCTCATCCAGTTTTTCTGGATTTGATCCGGCTAAATTATTCTTCTCTCCAATATCGTTTTTGAGATTGTAAAGTTCAAATTCATTATTCTCAAAATACTCAATGAGCTTCCAATCTCCATAGCGAATTGCCGATCCCGGACGAGTTCTGAAAAGTTTATCTTGTGTTTCTTCATTTCCCCCCTGTAAATAGATTGGGAAGTGCCAATATATCGGACGATCCATATTTGTTACCTTTCCTGTTAGTAAAGGAAGCAGACTTTGTCCATCAAGTAGATTATCAGAGTCCAAGCCATTATTCGCAATCTCCAGGAGAGTAGGATAGAAGTCAAGATTTGATACAGGTACGTCGCATACAGATCCTGCTACAATCTGTCCCTTCCAGTAAACAAACATCGGCTCACGAATTCCTCCCTCATAATATGAACCTTTACCTGCACGTAGCGGCCATTGTTTACTTGTTTTATATACTCCCCCGTTATCAGATGTGAAAATAATCAGCGTATTATCCATTTTCTCAGATTCATCCATAAAGTTAATCAGCCTGCCAATCTGAGTGTCCAAATTCTCAACCATAGTGGCATACTTGGCATGACCCTGGCCATTCCATTCCTGCTTATTATTATATTTTGGCAATAACTGGCGGTATGGGTGATATGGGCCATGCACAGCATATGGTGAATAGTTAAGGAAAAATGGAGAGTCACCAACAGTATCCAGAAATTCCAAAACCTTGTCCATTATTACGTTGGTAAGGTATGCATCCTTATCAGAGACCTCAAGTGGAACATTTTTAAAAGGTGGATAATAGCTACTCGGATGACCAGCATGTGTTCCACCAATATTCACATCAAATCCTTGAGTTGTCGGGTCATCACCCAAATGCCACTTGCCGGCATGGCAGGTGATATATCCTGCATCCTTGAGTGCTTCAGCCAGTATGTAGTTATCATCTGCCAGTGTCCTAGTATTCTTAATTGGAATTAGTTTACGGTTTTTACTTTTCCCCCGATCTGAATTGTTAACCGTGTAAATGCCATGTCTGGGTGTCCATTGACCACTCATCATACAAGCCCGACTAGGTGCGCAGTTGGAAGCAGATGCATAAGCCTGCGTGAAAATCATGCCCTCCGCAGCCAAGGCATCAAGATTAGGAGTTTCATAGTACTCAGAACCCATAAACCCCACATCCCGCCATCCCATATCATCAATATTCATCAAAATAATGTTCGGCTTTGCTTCCTTCTGTTCAGTACAGGAAACCAGTAAGATGCAAGCAAATGCAAGGGCAATCAATTTTCCAGGAATTCTCATTTTATTGGTCATTAGTTATTCGTCCCCGTATCAAGTCCGGGGCAGGCTTTTCGTCTTTCGGAAGTGATAAGTACTTTTTTTAGAGAACTCAATACTTAAAACTCATTCCTCATACTTGTACTCAAGCCTAAAGCCACAAGCCTTAAGCCTTAATTCCCCCTATACTCCCCCGGACTTTGTCCTTTATGTTTTTTAAATACTGTGGCAAAATATCCTGACGATGTATAGCCAGTTCTCCAGGCAATTTCTGCTATTGATAACTGACTGTTGCTTAGTAGTTCAGAGGCTTTTTTGATTCGAATTCTTTGCAAATATTCGCCCGGCGGAATGCCTGTTTCAGATTTGAAGATCTGTTTGAAATGTGGCTCCGACCAGCGTGCAAACCGGGCAATATCTGATATTAGTATTTGCTCTTCAAAGTGTTTTTCAATGAAATTGATCGACTGTAGAATTTGACGACTTATTGTTTTCTCGTGTTTCCTGGCGCCCGCTTTAATTACCTTAAGAATAAAGCCCAAAAGGTGATAACCCAATTCTATTGAGCTCATCCCGGGCTGGGGATTCTCAAGGAGATCGAAGGCTTCCTCAAGGTCTTTTTTCATTCCTGGAATCCCTCTGAAATGTATGTTGGAAAGTTGGTTCAGCTGGTTTATCAAAGTCTTTGATTCCTGACTATTAAGATTGAGAATTCGTCCGGATTTCGGATTGGTATCGATCTGCAGCCAATACAGACACCCAATTTCTTCTGGTTGCCCATTGGTTCCATGCGGAATACTGCTGCCATTGATAAGCACATCCCCTCCTTTCAAGTGGAAAAGTTGATCACCAATAGAATAGGTTTGGGTACCGCGCTCGAGGTAACATATTTCCAGACAGCCTTCATGAAGATGTGTGTCAAGGCTTGCCTGTGGTTGTTTATACGAGTATCTTCCCAAAAGAACGAGAGAAGTGAATCCTAGTTTTTTAAGGTCAAAAAGTGTTCTGTTTGCTGCCCCAATAACAACTTGATCCATGTTTAAAATAATATGATCCTCCAAATTAGAATAATATTCTTTCAAACACTAACTATCTTTGAGATATTATGGAATGTATACCTTTATCCTTATGAATTTGAATCAACAACAGAGGCTTGAAATAGCTACCTGTCATAA
Source organism: Bacteroidota bacterium (assembly GCA_034658635.1). Taxonomy (GTDB): domain Bacteria; phylum Bacteroidota; class Bacteroidia; order Bacteroidales; family UBA12481; genus JABHCC01. The sequence continues at coordinate 11,370 of JAYEFL010000185.1, forward strand.
GGAGTTTGAAACTGAGCTTCACCGGATTCTGGAATACTGGCAAACTTATGCGCCGGATGACAAGAATGGTGGATTTCACGGGGCTGTGAACCTCGAAAACCAGGCCGTTAATGATGCACCAAGGTCATGTGTTTTAAATGCCCGTATTCTTTGGACATTCTCGGCCGCCGCTATTGCTTTTCCTGAGAAGAATTACGGAAGGATGGCCAAGCGGGCTTACAATGTTCTTATGCAATATTTCAAAGATCCTGATCTCTTGGGATTTTTTATGGAACTGACAGCTGACAATCAACCTTCAGATACAGTAAAGCATACATATGTTCAGGCTTTCGTATTGTATGCTTTGTCAAAGTATTATGAGTATTCACGAGACGAAAAGGTTTTAGAAGAGCTCGGAACATTTTTCATCTTTCTTGATGGTCAGGCAAAAGATCCAAGCGGCCCGGGTTACCTTGAAGGTTTCTCAAGAGATTGGAAACCCATTCTTCAAAACCGGATGGCTGATGAGAATGATCCAAAATCAATGAATACCCATCTGCATCTTCTTGAAGCGTATGCAGCTGTATATAAAGTATGGCCAAATGAAATGGTCAGGATGAGACTGGCTCAAATCCTTAATATCTTTCAACATCAGATTATTCGTAAGGATGGTCATCTGGGGATATTCTTTGATTTTGATTTTATTGAAACTGATCTTTCTAAGTCGATTTGTTCTTTCGGACATGATATCGAAGCATCATGGCT
>JAYEFL010000186.1:0-76001 GCA_034658635.1 Bacteroidota bacterium
CTTCATTGCAAAGCAGACTGATCAGGAAACCCCATATTCATCACAAAGCTTTCATTGAATCCCATATCCATGCTAAGATCAAAGTGGTCTGCAGAAGCAGCCAGTTGAATAATACGATCTCCAAATTTATCAGCATGTAAATACAGCCTGGCCCCCAGTCCGGATGTATTGCCCGCCCGGATAATCTTTGGGATAAGTGCCTTAGGCAATAGTCCTATTGCAGCTGCAGATTCAGGATGAATGGCATATCCAAATCCCCCCGCGAGATATACTTTAGAGATTTGATCGATTTGAATTTCAGCCTTTTGAATTAGTGTTTCTATTCCTGCTGCGATGGCTCCTTTAGCTAATTGAACCTCGCGGATATCCTGTGGAGTAAGGGAGAGCTTTGTTTCTTTGAGAAAGAAAACAGGATTTTCAAGATACCCTGATGGATCAAGCTCCTGGTTTTTGAGGAGAGAGGCAATTACATCAATCAATCCTGATCCACATAATCCGACAGGTGGGCTATTTCCAATAGTTTCAAAATTCCCCTGAGAAAAGCTATGAATGGCTCCGTCAACACCTCCAAGTCCACAAGAAATTTTAGCTCCTTCAAATGCTGGTCCTGCTGCTGTTGCGCAACAAAGTATTCGATTTTTGTTTCCCAGAGCCATTTCACCGTTTGTTCCTATATCCAGAAATAGTGAATAATCTTCATCATCGGGCATTTCTGAGGCGGCTACACCTGCCATAATATCGGCCCCGACATAGGCTGACAATGAAGGGAGGAAGTGGATGCTGGCATTGGGAATGGATTTTAATCCGAGTTCTTCAGAAGAAACTATTTGAAGATTGATAAAAACCGGGTTGAATGGATAGGAGGCAAGCGAAGAAGGATCAACACCTTTCAATATATGCAGCATGCTGGTGTTTCCAGCCAGAGAAAGTTTTGAAATGGCCATTTTGTCAACCCCGTTTTCCTGACATAAAAGTTGAATGCTAAGGTCAAGTTCATTTAGCAGAAGATGCTGGAGTTTTTTCAAGCCTTCGGGTTTCATTGAAAACTGAATACGAGAAATGACATCTGCACCAAATGCTTGCTGCGGGTTCAGGAAGCTTCTTGAGTCAATGTTTTGGTGTTTTTGCAGGTCTTCAAGGAAAACCACTACGGTTGTGGTTCCAATATCAACAGCAATCCCATACCCGGGGTTTTCAAGAGTATTGTATTGAAGATCCAGATCTGGAAAGTAACTTTCAGACTGAATTTTAGCCTCATTTATTTGTGGAATATATACCTCAATATTGCCTTTGACAGAATACTCACAAGCCAGAACTTCTTTCTTATCAGTAGCATCATTGTTTGGTTCCAGAATTTCAACCTTACACTTGCCACAGGTTCCATGTCCTCCGCAAGGAGCTGCAATATTTATTTGATGCTCATGCAGAATATCTAATAAGTTTCCTGCTTCGGGAATAGTGATTTTTAAAGATGATGCTTCGTGGTGAACAAGTACTGAATATGGCATTCGTAAAAGTAAGAAAAAACTATTTCAGGGTAAAGCTATAGCCCAGGCTGAATGCTCTGCCGTCTGTATACCTCTCAAAGACATATGATTCTCCGCGATATATGTAGCTTTTATCATGGGAGGTATTGAGTATGTTTTTAATAGAAAGTTTTATGGCAGACTGCTTGCCGATTTTCTTACTGATATTAAAGTTCAGGCTTGGGAAAGGCTGATCATATACATCCGGGGTTCCTCCTTTAACTACCAAATATAATTTTTCACCGCTCACATTAAAGCTTAAGCTGGATCTTAACCCCAGGTCTTTATTGTGGTACTGCAAAACAGCATTAAGAATATAGGGTGCTTGTGCGTACATTTCGCGGAAATCACCATGATCGGGATCGGTAGCTCTTATAGAGAGTAACTCAAGGCTGTCTATGCTAACTTTTGATTGGATAAGTGCAGCATTTAGACTGATACTGAAGTTTTTCAGAGCCGGGATAAAGTCTAAATTTTTCCTGAACTCAGCTTCAATACCTAAGAGCCTGGCAAAGTCAGCATTTTGAAATGTAATTTCAGCATTTACAGCCTGAGGATTGTCGACTTGTTCTATTGGGTTTGTAAAGTGCTTATAAAAAGCGCTGAATGAAATCATTTCGCCTGGGGCAAAAAAATACTCATATCTAAGATCCAGATTATCGATCAGGGATCTTTCAAGATCGGGATTTCCAATTTTTCTCCTCCCTGATAAGAAGTCATAAAATGCGTAAGGAGCTAATTCCCGGAAAACGGGACGGGCAATTGTTCTGGAGGCGGCGAATCTAAGGTTCATATTCTCCTGTAAAGAATAGCTTAAATTCAAAGAAGGGAGAATATCCTGATTGTTAACATTAGCCTGCTTGTACTTGTAATGATCTTTGCTCACCAGGTTTTCTATAAAAATATTGGTGGTCTCTAATCTTACTCCTGTCACCATCCGGAGTTTGTTCAAGATTAGCATATCCACCATTGCATAGGCCGAGGCAACTTCCTGATTTGCGTAATAGCTGTTGATTCCCTCTGTATTTTTAGAAGAGTTCACATAAACGCCATAAGTTCCAGCTCCGGAGGCACCTATATTTGAATTGTTCAAATAGTCAGAGATGATTCCGTTGTATGATTGATTCTGATCTCTGATATCAAAATTCCTTTCGGATGAATTTCGGGATTTGTACACATAATTTCCACCAAACTGGAATTTAGCCTTAGCACCCAAGAAGGTAAATGGAAGAGTCCCATCTGTTTTTCCAGTGGCGTTATTCTCACTCATGGTTCTGTAATATCTGGTGGGAACTGTATACAGGTTAGGACTGATAGAAAAGATGGTATCTCCTGAAGGTGCTAATTTATAGTCATTATTAAAGAAGCGCAGGTCTGGCTCCTTTTGTTGTGTGTGGGTATAGGATGCTATCCAATCTATTTTCAGTCGTCGGAGGTTTTCAAAGTAGTGTTCTCCTTTAAGCTGAGCATTTGTAAATCCGCGATCGAGATACTGCAGGGTTCTTTCCTGGATTCTAAGGGCGATATCATCAGAGGGTTTAAGACCTTCCTGATAGCGGGCAGATGACTCACCGCTTTGATTACGCAGAAAATTCAATCCTATTTTGTTTGCGTTGTTCAGCTTCAGGCTAGTTCCAAACATGGCACCCCATAAGATTGCCCTGGTTCCTTTTGAGTCGGCCAGTTGTTGAGAAGTATTTAAGCTTTCAGAGTTACTCCCGATCAGTTGATAAGATCCGGTTTCTCCGTCGTCATAAAATTTGAATTCATTTTTATATGTAATACTGGCAATAAAACCTAAGGCTTTTTCGCCCAGGAGATACTGATTTCCAAAAGATAAGGAGTGGCTCTGGTCGATCAGTGAAGTTTTCCTGAGAGGAGACATGTTTTTATTGAATGAGCTGCTAATCATATCGAGGGCAGGATTATCTATGCCTGCATAAGCAGGAATATCTTCTTGGGCAATTGATGGAATATCACGGCTGCCATCATCCATCCCTATCCAATCCAGTTTTCCTCCCTCATATCCCAAAAAGTCATTTCTTAAATGAACCTGAGGGTTGTATCCTGCTGAAGTAGAAAAGGAAAGACTTAGCTTTTCGGGAAAATCCCGGGTTGTGATATTAACATATCCTCCGGTGAAATCTCCCGGGAGCATTGGGGAGAAGGTTTTGTACACCACTATGTTCTCAATCAGATTGCTTGGGAACATATCCATTTGAACTGTATTTTTGTTTGGATCAAGACTGGGAATGTCTGCTCCGTTCAAAGTAGTTTTAGTATATCTGTCGCCCAATCCTCTCACATAAACATATTTTCCATTTTCTACTGAAATGCCTGTTACTCTTTTCAGGGCAGCTGCTGCATTGCTATCTCCCAAATCAGACATTTGAGAGGATGATATACCATTTATTATGCTTGCAGACCTCCTTTGCATAATCTGCATGGCGGCTTCTGTCTTTTTTCGGAATCTGGCTACAACCTGTACTTCTTCGAGTTGTGTTGTTGCCTCCGTAAGCCGGGCGTTCAGAATTTGCACTTCACTTTCAATGATCTGGATTTCACTTATTTGCTGTGTTTCGTATGAGATATATGAAACAACAACTGCATAGGTGCCGGGCTCCAGGGAGATAGAAAAATTGCCATCAAAATCAGTAATTGATCCACCACCGGTGGCTGGAATTGCCACTGTTGCACCAATCAGTTCTTCTCCGGTATTACTATCTGTAATTTTGCCCCTTAGGATTCCTTTCTCCTGAGCAGGGGCAAAAATACAGTTCAACAGTAGCAAGGGGATTAACAGGATTACTTTTTTCATTTTAAAAAGCCAGAGGCATCAAGCAGGGTCCATCCTTTGGCCCAATTAGTTCCGTTTGGATCGAAGGCTCCTTTATAATTTACCTGAGTAAACCAATCTGCAGGGTAATCTGCCATATTGCTGCTTACATCATTTTGAGGAACCGGATTATCTCCGCTGATCCCCGGATCGGAGACCTGATTTCCAGCGCTTTCAAAGTAGGCATCGAAGGAAGCTTCATATTCAGCCGGAACTGTGTAGGTGTCTTTGGCAGGAGCTACATTAAAGATGCCAGCTCCGGTACCATCTCCAACCTTCCAGAATATATTGTTTGTGATCTCCAGATTTCCATTTTCATATTGTAGATAGCTGTTGTCAGAACCCTCAATGTATTCAATATCAATTCCTTTTGCTGTTTCTATAAAGATGGAGTTTTTATATTTTCCACCTGCATTATCGCGCATGGTCATCAGTCTGGTACCTGCTTCTGCACCGCGACCCACATAACTTACGTTGAAGATTTGAGGGATTGCATAAGGAGTTCCAAATTCATTATCCTTTGGTCCGCCATCATGTTCACCAATTCTATCGCCTACACCAGGGTCTTGAACTACGAACCAGAATTGTCCTTTTCCGCTGAATCCTTCATCATAATCAAATGAATCGTCATTATTAAATGCGCAGATCATATATCTGGTATTAACAGTACCTCCAAAAAATTCAACTCCATCATCTTGGTTTGCAAATACTTCTACATATTCGATGATAGTTCCGCTTCCTACTGCTCCTAGTGTTAGTCCGTTGATCTCGTTTTCGGCACCAATTAGTGTTCCTGCATGACGAATGGATACATAGCGAATAATTCCGCTATTATCTGCAATATTGGTTCCGCCATATTGACCACGCGTTTCAGAAGTGGGGATTCCTTCAATTGCCTTATCCAAAGTAGTATTGTTGGTGCTTGATCGTCCGAGAACAATCAGTCCGCCCCAAAGTCCGTTAGTTTTTGCATCAAGGCTTGAGCCCATTAACTCACCCGGCATGATATTATCAGATTCTGCTGTGAAAATAATTGGAGCATCAGCCCTTCCTTCTGCCATAATTTTACCGCCACGAGCCACAATCAGAGCTGTAGCATCTTCTGCCTGGCCTGCTTTACACTTAATAATGGTACCCCCTTCTATTGTCAGTACCTGACCATTGTTTACAAACACGAAACCATCCAGAATGTAAACTGTGTCTTTGTGCCAGGTAGTGGTTCCTGTTCCTCCGGCGTTTTTATCGGTAATTAATTTGCTTGGTACCGGATCTGCTTTGACAGCAATAGTATATGAACTGGTTGCTTGTTTATCAGCCTGATCGGTTAATGTAAAATCAAATACCACTTCATCTCCTTCGTTGAGTAAGTCTTCTACGGTATAAGAAAAGGTGTACAGAACGTTTTTTTGATCCTCAGTATATGTTTTTGAGGCATAAACTGAATTATTTTTCAAAACCTCAAGAGAGGCTAGTCCGGCATCAGCAAAGAGATTGACACTAAAAGTTACCTCCTTGCCTTTTGCTTGTTCTGAGTGAGATTCTTCAGGTATGAAATTTATGATGGGATCTGCAAATTCTGTTTCTTTACAGGCGCTTATACCCATAATGAGAGCCATGAAGAATATCACTTGTTTGTTGATGTTTTTGTGTTTCATAATTATTAGTATTTTTCCTTAGTATATTTTAATGCAAAAAAATGACTTTGCTCTGACTTGAATACTAAGCTCATGTTATGAGAGTTTTAAGTTTTGGCATAAAAACAAGAGGATTGTTAAGATTGATTTAACTAAGACCCGGCAAGGAATTCATATCTTTGTTCTAACTCTTCTGGATATTAATAACTTATGAAATCAAGATCACCCAGAGTTTTGGCTTTTTGGATTGCAGTTCTGATTGCGCTTCTCTTTTTCATGATGGGATTAGGTGTTCATCTGCACTTGTTTCCCCGGAGTGTTTTTGTAGTTACTATTGGAAGCCTGTTAGTTTTTGTCTTGATTTACCTGATTCTCTTTTTTGTATTCAGGGATTTTATTTACAACAAGATTCTTCCTATTTACCGGGTGATTCGCAAATCAGGAAGGCCCGGAAGAAAGGTTAATAAGGCTCTGAATGAAGGGAATCCGATTGAAAAAATTTACAATGAAGTAGACGACTGGGCCAAAACAAAGAATACGGAAATTGCTCAGCTTAAGGCTAATGCGAAGTTCAGGCAGGAGTTTATCGGGAATGTGAGTCATGAGCTAAAGACTCCGATATTTAATATTCAGGGCTATATTCTCACTTTGCTGGAAGGTGGACTGGAAGATTCCAAAATCAATCATTTATTTCTTCAAAGGGCAGAAAAGAGTATAGACCGGATGATTCAGATTGTTCAGGATTTAGAATATATTGCCAGAATTGAATCAGGTGAGCTGAGTTTGGACTATTCGAATTTTGATTTGGTGCGACTGGTTGAGGAGGTTTTTGAATTGCATGAATTGGGTGCCCGGAAAGCAGATATTGAGCTGTTATTGAATCGCCGTAATGAAAAGCCAGTGATGGTGTATGCTGATCGAAAGCGGATTCTGGCTGTTCTGAGTAACCTTGTGGTGAATGGAATTTCTTATGGTAGAAAAGGTGGTTGGGTTAAGGTGGATTTCATGGATATGGAAAAGCATTTGCTGGTGGAGGTTTCTGATAATGGGATAAGTATTGCAGAAGCGGATCAAAAGAGAATTTTTGAGCGCTTCTACCGGGTGGATAGAAGTCGTTCTCGTGAGGAGGGAGGAACCGGACTTGGATTGGCGATTGTTAAGCATTTTGTTGAAGCACACGGGCATGCTATTAATATCAGGTCTGAGAAGGGGGTTGGGACTGCATTTTCGTTTGCGCTTAATAGGAAATAGAAAGTAAAAAATAGAAAATAAGTAAGGGATTAGGATGGAAGAAGTTAAGATTTTATTGGTTGATGATGAGCCTGATATTTTAGCGTTTATTGGGTATAATCTTGGCAAAGAGGGATATCAGGTTTTTACTGCTTCTAATGGGGTTGAGGCAATTGAGATGGCCCGTTTGCATCTTCCTCAGTTGATTATTCTTGATGTGATGATGCCGGAGATGGATGGTATTGAAACTTGTGAGGAGATTCGTAAAATACCGAATTTATCGAAGGTGATGATTGCATTTTTAACTGCACGTGGGGAAGATTATTCTCAAATTGCTGGATTTGAGGCGGGTGCAGATGATTATATTGCCAAGCCAATCAAGCCAAAAGTTTTAATTAGTCGGGTAAGAGCATTACTTAAGCGCTATCGCCCTGAGCAGCCTGAAGATCATAAAAGTGTTAGTCAGATTATCGAGCTTGGGAATCTTATAATTGACCGTGAAAGATATCTGGTTATGCGCAATCAGCAAGAATTAAGTCTGCCGAAAAAGGAGTTTGAATTACTTAGTTTATTGGCTTCAAAGCCAGAAAAAGTATTTACCAGAGATGAGATTTATCTGGTTATCTGGGGTAGTGATGTTATTGTTGGTGATAGAACTATTGATGTTCATATCAGGAAGCTCAGGGAAAAGATCGGAGAAGAGCATATAAAAACCATTAAAGGTGTTGGGTATAAATTCCTGATGTAAAAAGCTGAAGGTAAGTGAGCCCGGGGGGCTTTGTTTTTTCTATAATTCTTTTCTCAGTCGGGCAACCGGGAGATTTAACTGCTCGCGATACTTAGCAACTGTGCGTCTGGCAATCTGATAACCTTTATCTTTAAGAATGTCAGCCAGCTTGTCGTCTGTCATTGGTTTTTGTTTATTCTCACCTGAGATACACTCCTGCAGAATTTTTTTAATTTCACGGGTAGATACTTCCTCTCCGGTATCTGTCTGCAATCCTTCAGAAAAGAAATATTTCAGTGGGAATATGCCAAAATATGCCTGAATATACTTTGAGTTTGCTACTCTTGAGATGGTGGAGATATCCAGATTGGTTTTTTCAGCTATATCTTTCAGGATCATTGGTTTGAGATAGGCTTCATCACCTGTTTCAAAATATGCTCTTTGATACTCCATGATGGCATTCATAGTGAGTATCAAAGTATGTTGCCTTTGTTGAAGAGCATCAATGAACCATTTAGCTGAGTCGATTTTTTGTTTAACGTAAGAGGCTGCCTCCTTTTTTTCTTTTGATTGTTTCTTGCGCTCTTTATTGTAAGCCATGAGCATGTTGGCATATGTTTGATTAATTCGCAGATCAGGAGCATTTCTGGAATTAAGGCTCAATTCGAGTTTACCGTCAATTTCTTCAAGAATAAAATCTGGAATAATATGAGCGGTAGTTTTTGCCATTGGGTCGCTATAAGCCCCTCCTGGTTTGGGGTTTAGCCTGATGATTTCAGCGATCGCATTTTTCAGTGCTTCATTGTCAATATTCAGCCTGTTTTGGATCTTGTCGTAGTGTTTACGTGTAAACTCGTCGAAATGATGCTGGATAATTTTCCTTGACAGCTTGATGCTGTCAGTTGTGCGTCCTCCAGCAATAATTCGGTCAATCTGGATAAGTAAACATTCTTGCAGACTGCGTGCACCAACACCTGGAGGATCAAACTCCTGAATCATCCTGAGGATATTGAAAAGTTCTTCCTCTGTTGTGGTTATATTCATTGAAAATGCAAGATCATCTACAATGTTCTCAAGATCTCGTCTGAGGTATCCATCATCATCAATATTGCCCAATATATAGTGACCTAAAGCCAGCCTGTCGTCTTCCAGACCTCTCAGTCCCATCTGATTGGCAAGATTTTCTCTGAAAGAAACTCCTACAGAAAAAGGAATTTCAGCGGTTCTGTCATCATCTTTGCTGTAGTTTTTTGCTTTTAAGCGGTAGCTTGGAGTTTCATCATCCTGGAGGTAATCTTCAAACGAGAATTCTTCTTTTTCAGACTCTGAGACATCCAGCTGATCATCTCCATCATAATCAGGATCTTCTTCACGACCTTCTTCCAGAATAGGGTTTTCTTCGAGTTCCTTTTTAATTCTTTGCTCAAGTTGCATAGTTGGAACCTCCAGCAGTTTGATCAACTGAATTTGCTGTGGCGAAAGCTTTTGCAGTTGCTTAAGATGCAGACCTTGTTTCAGCATTGTTCCAGACTTTATGTTCTCAGATGCAATTTAATCAAAATTGTCAGAATTCTGCTTTTCCGGGTGATCTTGGGAAGGGGATTACATCACGGATATTAGCCATTCCTGTTACGAAGAGAAGAAGTCTTTCAAATCCTAAGCCGAAACCGGAGTGAGGAGCTGTTCCGAATTTTCTGGTTTCGAGATACCACCACAGATCTTGTTCAGGAACACCCATTTCATTCATACGCTGTTTAAGAGAATCATAGCGATGTTCTCTTTGGGATCCACCAATAATTTCTCCGATTCCCGGGAATAATACATCCATTCCTCTTACCGTTTTATTGTCGTCATTCTGGTACATATAGAATGCCTTTATTTCTTTTGGGTAATCGGTGAGGATAACAGGTTTCTTGAAGTGTTGCTCAACGAGAAAACGCTCATGCTCAGACTGAAGATCTGTACCCCAGGATACCGGGAATTCCCACTTCCGGCCTGATTTAATAAGGATATCTACGGCTTCAGTATAAGATATTCTAACAAAATCATTCTTCATGACCATGTCGAGGTTGCTCAGTAAGTCTTTGTTAATCATCTTATTGAAGAATTCCAGATCTTCTTTGCAATTATCAAGAGCATATTTTACGAGATATTTCAGCATATCTTCGGCTAGATTCATGTTTTCTGCTATTTCATAAAATGCCATCTCAGGTTCAACCATCCAGAACTCCGACAGGTGTCTGGGGGTATTTGAGTTTTCAGCACGGAAAGTTGGACCAAAAGTATAAACTTCAGAGAGGGCCAAAGCGCCCAATTCCCCTTCCAGTTGACCGGATACAGTCAGGTTAGTTTCCTTACCAAAGAAATCCTGTGAAAAGTCAACCTTTCCATCTTTTGTTAGCGGAGGGCTTTGAGCATCAAGAATACTGACTCTGAACATTTCTCCGGCTCCCTCGGCATCAGATCCGGTGATGATGGGAGTGTGCAGGTATATGAATCCCCGGTCGTTATAGAATTTGTGTATGGCATAAGCCATGGCATGACGAACCCGTAGTACTGCACCAAAAGTATTTGTTCTCGGACGCAGGTGGGCGATTTCTCTGAGAAACTCCATTGAGTGTCCTTTTTTCTGCAGAGGATAAGTGTTCGGATCAGCTGTGCCGTATAATTTGATTACCTCAGCCTGTATTTCCACACTCTGGCCGCCACCCATTGATTCAACCAACTTCCCTTTCACATATATACATGATCCGGTTGTGATATCCCGCATCAGCTCATCATCAAAATTGACTAAATCGGCTACTACCTGAATATTATTTATTGTGGATCCATCATTCAGAGCAATAAAAGCAATGTTTTTGTTACCTCGTTTAGTACGTACCCATCCCTTAAGGATAAGGCTTTTTCCCAGCGATTTCCCTGTTAATACTTCCTTCACTTTGGTTCTTCCGATGTCAACCATGATTTCCTGTATTTGAAATTTTGGACAAAACTAGTAAAACCTTCTTGTAAAACCTTCTCAAAAAACAATTAAGCAAGAGGTCTAATTCTCAGCAAAAATCACATTAAGAACTACTTCACCTACTGCTTTCAGTGTTTTTTTATCGATTACCTGAAGATCATCATTGTGTGTGTGCCAGAAAGAGCCAAAATTACTTTCTGTGCCGTGATCATATTGAATAATATCGATACTTGGTATTCCGAGAATTTCATTAACATATCTGTGATCGTCAACGATCTGGGGTGTTTTCTCATATGAAAAGTAGTCTGAATATCCCATTTCGCGTGCCTTTTTCCATACTTTTTCAAGAACTGTTTTAGCATAAAACACGCTTACTTCCTCCTGAGTAAAAACAGCATTTTTGGCACCTACCATATCAAGGAGTATGCCATATCTAGCGTAATATCCTTTCACATGAGGGTTGCGACTCCAGTATTGTGAGCCAAGACACCAGGAATCTACGTCCCATTCAATGTCAAGATGATCAGGAACCCCATAATCTTCCACATCAAACAGAATGATATCGATTCCGAGATTGGTATCGGATTCTCCCAGGAGCCTGCCTATTTCGAGCAAAACACCAACTCCACTGGCTCCGTCGTTAGCTCCGGGTATTGGGTGATTTTGGCGGTCAGGATCAGGATCATGATCTGCAAAAGGTCTTGTATCCCAGTGAGCCATCAGAAGCAAGCGATTAACTTTTTCAGGCTGAAAGCGGGCAATGATATTTGACATATTCAGAAGTGAACCATCATAAGCTTCAACTTTTGCTTTTTGAACAAGAACATCTGCTCCGAAAGAGTTAAATTTTTCTTCAAGCCACAAACCACATTCATCATGGGCTTCTGTGTTAGGTACTCTGGGACCGAAGGAGAGTTGGGTTTCGATATAAGAATAGGCAGAGTCAGCATTGAATGTTGGGATATTCGTCATTCGTCTTTCGTCATTCGTCTTTCGTCCTTCGACCTTTCGACCCTTCGATCCTCCATCATTGCAACCAACAAGAACGATCAGGAAAGCCATTAATAATACCTGTGTTTTATGCATTATCCTACATCTCCCAGCTTGATCCTTCTTTACTGTCTTTTATCTTAATTCCCAGACCCGTTAGCTGATCTCTGATTTGATCAGACCGTGCAAAATCTTTGTTTGCTTTGGCTTCTTGCCTGATTGACAAAAGAAGGTCAATCAGTTGAGGGGTAAGGCCATCATTTGAAGAGGCAGTTTGCTCATCCTTTAGTCCGAGCACATTGAAAAGGTATTTTTCGAATAAGCTTTTGAGCTTTATCAGATCAGACTCAGTAAGGCTTTCTTTGCCCTCGATTAGTAGATTAATCCATTTTACTCCTTCAAAAAGTTGAGCGATCAGGATTGGGGTATTCAGGTCATCATTTATTGCTGTTGAGCAGCGATCTTCAAGTTGCTGAACACTTAAGCTGGATTCCTTTCCCGGCTTGCATTTCTGAAGAATATCCCAGGCCTTCATCAGTCTGAGGTATCCTTTTTCAGCTGCTTGCAATGCCTCATTTGAAAAGTCGAGAGTGCTTCTGTAATGAGCCTGGAGGATAAAGAAGCGGATTGTCATGGGACTATAGGCCTTCTCAAGGGTGTTATGAGTACCAGAAAACAGTTCATCCAGGGTAATGAAATTGCCAAGTGATTTGCCCATTTTCTGACCATTAATTGTGATCATATTGTTATGGATCCAATGTTTAACGGAATGGCGTCCATTGGCAATTCTTGATTGTGCAATTTCACATTCGTGGTGAGGGAACAATAGATCCATTCCACCGCCGTGAATATCAAATTCTTTCCCCAGATATTTGGTGCTCATTGCGGAGCATTCAAGGTGCCATCCGGGAAAACCTTCACTCCATTTAGAGGTCCATTGCATAAGGTGCTCAGGATTTGCTTTTTTCCAGATTGCGAAATCAAATGGATTCCGTTTTTCCTGCTGTCCGTCAAGCTCTCTGGTAGTAGTAATAAGATCTTCTAAAACACGTCCTGAGAGCTTCCCGTAGTTATGGTTATTGTCGTATTTCTTCACGTCAAAGTATACAGAACCATTGCTTTCATAAGCATATCCCTCATCAAGGATTTTCTGAACCATTTCCTGCTGTTCAATAATATGTCCGGAGGCTCTTGGTTCAATGGAAGGTTTTCTGACATTCAGGAATTCCATGCTCCGATGATAGCTGTCAGTGTAGAGTTGAACGATTTCCATTGGCTCAAGTTGCTCAAGAACAGCCTTTTTAGCGATTTTGTCATCCCCACTATCGGCGTCAGCTTCAAGATGTCCGACGTCTGTGATGTTTCTGACGTAGCGAACTTTGTATCCGCATTTTTTCAGATACCTGAATAGAACATCAAAAGTGATTGCTGGTCGTGCATGACCCAAATGCGCATGTCCGTAAACGGTAGGTCCACAAACATACATGCCAACTTTTCCAGGATTTATTGGTGAGAAGGTTTCTTTTTTTCGACTCAGGGTATTGTATAATATCAGATCTGTCATGATTGTGTTGATTGTCAAGTACGATGCAAAAATAAAAAAAATTAGCCGGGAAGGAAGGAAGGAAGGTTCCGGCTAATTTCTTTATTTGACAGGTAAAGTACCTTATCTAACACATTTGGTGGCCCGGCATGGGATATTTTGACAGGTTTTTGCGGACTATCGTCCGAAATATTATTGCATTTATTTAATGAACTCTCTAATGAAACATTTCACCACTACTAAACTAGTGTCTTAGTTTCAATAGAAAAACACAAATGAGTGCTTGAGCGGTTTGGGTGAGAGGATTGGTCGATTTCTTGTCTAACTATGTCATTTTATTCTGACAGAAACTTGATTTAATTGCTCAAGGAACTCTTTTTTACGTGAAGCTGAGACGCTTATCTGCGAACCATCGTACATAGTTATCAATCCCCCTCTACCTTTTTGGTATTTACTGACATACTTGAGGTTGATCATATGGGTATTGTGAACCCTGAAAAAGAACAGTTCAGAGAGTATATTTTCAAAGTGGCTTAAAGGTTTGGACACCACTACTGAACTTTTATCTTTTAGAAAGAAGAGGCAATAATTACTGGAGGCTTCAATTCTGATAATACTATCAATTTCCAGGATAATCAGTCCATCAATTGTAGGTAAGCTGATTTTGACAAAATTGTTCTGCAGACTTTGGTTAAGAATTTTAATTCTCTCTGTAATCATCAGATCGGCTCTTGTTCTCATAAAGCGGTGGATTGCTTCAACCAAATCATGGTAATTTACTGGTTTGAGCAGGTAATGAAGAGCTGAGAAATCAAAGGCTTTCAGAGCAAAATCATTGTATGCAGTAATGAAAACAATTTCAAAATTAATATCCTCCAGTTCATTTAACAGGTCGAATGCGTCTCCGTCAGGCATGGCAATATCTAAGAAAATCAGGTCAGGTTGTACAGATGGAATAACCCGGAGTCCTTCAGCAACATTAGCTGCGGTGCCAACTATTACAACATCAGGGCAATATCTTTCCAGAAGACTTTGAAGAGTCAGCAAGCTCTTTTTCTCGTCTTCAACGATTACTGCATTAATCCGTGTTTTAAGACTCCCGTTATTTTTCATCATTGAGGATTGATATCAATAGTTCAACACTAGTTCCAGCAGGTGTTCCATCCTGATTATGCAAATCGATTATCTCACAAGAAATATTTCCGTGTTCTATTTTGTTAAGAAGGGCAATCCGTTCATTTACATTCTTCAAACCTGTAGGAGTATGTCCGGTGATTCTTTTTCTTTGTGAGGCCTTTACTCTTCCAACACCATTATCTACAATAGAAATTTTCAAAAGATGTCCTGTACGTTTAAAGTTTATTTTCAACAAGCCCTTTCCTGACAAGGGCATAAGTCCATGCCATATTGCATTTTCAACGAATGGCTGGGTAAGCATGGGCGGAATCATAATTTCATTTTGATCGAGGTCTTTTGATTTGATTAATTCAAATTCGAAACGGTCTTCAAATCTGAGTTTTTCAAGATTAAGGTAAAGCATCAATGTATCGATTTCTTCTCGTAATGAAATTTGCCTTTTTTTGGAATTGTCGAGAATTCTGCGAATCAACTGAGCAAATTTGGCCAGGTATAGATTAGCATTCTCAGCATCTTTCTGAATAATATAATGCTGAATTGAGTTTAGGGAATTAAAAATGAAGTGGGGATTCATTTGCGATAAGAGGGCTTTTTTCTCAGCCTCAAGTAATTTTTGTTTGATTCTTTCTCTGTTTTTGAGTGTTTTGATTATTAGCAGAACGATTAGGATAATCGCTACTACCACCAGGCTGAAAACAATAATTCTGAAAACCAGTGTTTCGTGAGTTCTTTTTGGTATAGTGATTTTCAGAGCTGAAAAGTTATCCAGGTTATCAGGAATCCCATCTTCATCGATCTTTGGAGTAGTCATTGCTTTGACGTACAGGGTATATTCACCATGACCTAATCCGGGATATCTGACCTCCAGATCTTTTGTTGAACTCCAGCCTTTATCAGTTGGATGCATGTAATAATGATAGAAAACTTTATGTGGTTTGTGGTATGAAATGGTTTTGAATTTGAATTTGAAGTCAAAAGGATGGGTTTTGGGAAGTATGGTGTCTGGTGGGAGTAAAATTGTATCTCTGTCGTTAATAGTCATGTACTCAATTACAGGTTTAGCCAGATAGTGAAGCCGGTTATCAATTGCGGGAATCATTACAAGGCCCCGTCCGGTTCCTGCCCATATGTGTCCGTCAAAACTTATTACACAATACACCTGGTTAGATGGTAAGCCATTTCGGGTATCTATGTGTTCAACCTTGACTATTGTCTTCAGGTCTTTTCTTAATATTATTTTATTCAAACCAATGCTGGATCCTGCCCAGATTATACTGTCTCCCTCAACCAGTAAACTGGTAATAATATCACTACACAGGCCTTGATCCTGGGATATTTGGATTAAGGAATCAGGTGTTAACAATAGAATTCCTTTTCCTGCCGGAGCAAACAGCATGTTCCCATTTATTTCTGCAAATGCCAGACTTCTGTCGGTTTGAAATTCCTCAAGAACGGTAGCTTCTTGTGGCTCAGAGCCGGGTACCCAAGTGAATACGCCGTAAGGTTGAGAACTTAGCCAAATAGTACCACGGGAATCTTCGAACATATCCCGAACCTTAAAAAGCCAATCATTATCATCGAAGAGGCGTTCCCTTATCCGATTTTTATATTTAATGATACCCGGGGAGAAGGGAAAAAGCCAGTTGTCAGAATCAAGTTCGAGAAAGTCATAAAGGAATGTATTGAAAGATTTAAATCCAAGCAGATTGTCCTGGAGATCAATTTCCATCAATTGTTCAGAAAATATAAGTACGGTCCCTATTGACGTTTCCTTGATTCGTCTGATGATTCCATTTTCAGGGGAGTTTTTAGATTGTTTGGGGATGTATTTATCACCTTTTTTTATCTTGTATACTTTCCCATTATGAGTTCCAAAAAACAAATAAGAATCTGTGCTTGCCATTGCAGTAATCCTATTATCCTCAGGGCTAACGGAGTTAAAACTATATACAGGAATATCGAGACTGTTGGCTCTGAATACTCCATCATCTTTTGTGGAAAACCAATAGTTATGTTCGTGATCTCGAAGGATGGAGGTGATTCCTTTATTAGCCAGGAATTTTTGGGGTGTGCCTGATATGTCTTTGTCAGTATATCTGTAAGCCCCGCCTTTTTTCAATCCTACCCAAATATCCCCATTGTCTTCGTCTAAATATAAACTCAGAATTTCTTTCTTAAGAACTATTTCATTGAAAATAGTATCATTTTTGAAGTGTAGCAATCTTCTGTGATAGGAGAAAATAAATTCGTTACCTGAGAGAATAATTAGTTCTTTTCTGTGATGGTCTGTATGTTCGACAAGGGTAGTGGAGAGATAGATTTTGTTTCCATCTTTCCTGGATGAGCTCTTTCTATTGGGGTCTATATCAGGGTTATCCAACAGATCCCAAAAATATCCATTGTCGGTTTTAATAATACATATATTGGCTCCGTTTGCATGCTCCAGATGTGCGGTATACTCAACCAGATCATTAATACTATCAATTCTAAATAGCCCGGGGTAATTAAAATTGATGAATATTGTATTTTCAGGAGTAGTAAAAATTTGTTGTACGTAATGCTCATGAGAATCCTGTGCTTTCAGGGAATCATTGAATGGAGCTGTAAATAACTCTCCTCCTTCTATATAATTACAGGTGTTCTTAATTGAAGTCAGCCACAATATGTTCTTCAATGGATCCTTATTTATTCTCAGGATACAATTATCTTCCAGTCCATCGCGGAGAGTTAATGTTTCAAAGGAATAACCATCAAATCGCACAAGCCCCTTATCGGTTGCCATATAGAGAATATTATTCTCATCCTGAACTATTGAGTATACCTGATTTGAGGGGAGTTCTTCATCTTCTGTGTAATGATCAAAGTAGGGGTCCTGGGCTTGGGTGTTCAGAACCATCAGAGATATTATTAAACTCAGCCAGAGCCACTTGTTATTATGATTTCGATTAGACATTGGTTCCTGTAAATTTAACTGTTTTTTAGAACTTAAGCTTGGATTATGAGTACTTTTGTATGAATAGCACTTAAAATGGGACGAAAAGTTAAAAATAAGAAGCGCGGTTTGGTCAAGAAAATCATCCGTAATCAGATATTGGGAGTGTTCAGCAAGCACCCTTCTCAAAGCTTTAACTATAAGCAAATTGCCCGTCGACTGGAGATTTCAGATCCTTCTTCACGAAAAATGATTACCACGGTTTTGGGAGAATTAGTTCATGATAAGCACCTGATTGAACTTGAGCGGGGGAAGTATAAAATGAAAAGCAGGGGAGCTTACGTTGAGGGGGTCATTCAGGTGACCCGTTCGGGTTCTGCCTTTGTTATTACTGAGGACGTTGAGGAGGATGTTTATATCACAAACCGGAACCTGAACCGGGCGCTCAATGGCGATAAGGTTAAGGTGTACATTTATGCCCGGAAAAAGGGAGATCGGCTTGTTGGTGAGGTGAGTCAGGTTCTGGAGCAAAGAGAGCGTGTCTTTGTGGGTGAAATTGTCAGAGCTTCAGCCTATTACTTTGTTACGCCTGATAACAGGGGGATGCCTTATGATATTTTTATTAAGCCTTCTGATATACATGGGGCGCTTGACGGGCAGAAAGTTGTAGTTAAGATTACCGATTGGCCAAAAGGAGCTGAGAATCCTTATGGCGAGGTTGTTGATGTTTTGGGGAAAGCGGGCGAAAATAATACTGAGATGCATGCTATTCTGGCGGAGTTCGAATTGCCATATAAATTTCCGGAAAGAATAGAAAGTGAAGCGGATAAGATTCCTGCTCTGATTAGCAATGAAGAAATCAAAAAACGCAGAGACTTTAGAAAGGTGCCAACATTTACGGTTGATCCGGCTGATGCGAAAGATTTTGATGATGCTTTGAGTATCAGACCAACGAAAGACGGGAATTGGGAAGTTGGGATTCATATTGCTGATGTGAGCCATTATGTGCGAACTGGCACAGCTCTGGATGAAGAAGCTTATGCACGTGGATCATCAGTTTACCTTGTGGATAGGGTTGTTCCTATGCTGCCTGAAAAATTGTCAAATGAACTGTGTTCCCTAAAGCCAAATGAAGATAAACTTTGTTTTTCAGCTCTTTTTGAAATGAATGAACGGGCAGAAGTTTTATCGCAATGGTATGGTAAATCTATTATTCATTCTGACCGCAGATTTGCTTATCAGGAAGCACAGGAGATAATTGAAACAGGAGAAGGAGACCTGAAAGAAGAAATGCTGAAGCTGCATGATTTGGCCACTATTCTGCGGAAACTGCGATTTAAAGATGGTGCCTTTTCGTTTGAACGGGTGGAGGTGAAATTTCATCTTGACGACAACGGACGTCCAACCGGAGTTTATTTTAAGGAAGCAAAGGAATCTAACTGGTTAATAGAAGAGTTTATGCTGCTGGCAAATAGAAAAGTGGCCGAGACAATCGGGAAGGTTAAAAAAGGACTTACAGCCAAAAGCTTTGTTTATCGTATCCACGACCGACCAAATTCTGAAAAGATTGAAAATTTTTCAAACTTCGTTCATCGCTTTGGGTACAGCCTGAAAACCTCTTCTGATAAAGCAATTGCTCAGAGCATGAATTCTTTGGTTCAGGCAATTAGGGGAAAAGACGAACAATACATTTTGGAAAGTCTTGCTATTCGTACAATGGCCAAGGCAAAGTACTCCTGTAAAAATATTGGGCATTATGGTCTGGCTTTTCCTTTCTACACCCATTTTACATCTCCGATCCGCAGGTATCCGGATTTAATGGTTCATCGCCTTCTGGAGCATTATTTACAGGATGGAAAATCTGAAAGTCCGAAAAAATGCGAGATAAAATGTGAGCATTCCTCTGCGCGCGAAGAATTAGCTGTTCAGGCTGAAAGAGCTTCTATCAAATATAAGCAGGTAGAATTTTTGAAGGATCATATCGGGGAGGAGTTTGAGGGGATTATTTCCGGAGTGAGTGAGTGGGGCGTTTATGTAGAACTATCTGATAATCACTGCGAGGGAATGATTCCTGTGCGTGAGCTCACCGATGATTTTTATGAGTACGACGAATCAAATTACTGCCTGGTTGGAAGTCGTACAAGAAGAAAATTTGAAATTGGTCAAAAAGTACAGGTTGAAATCGCCCGTGCTGATCTGGCAAGAAGACAATTAGATTTTACTCTTGCCGGAAAGTGAGATTGCGAGCAAATCCAAGGCTTCGTCTCTTAAATCAGGGCACGGTGTCATTCCCGCGCACCTGTCCCGGTTTATCGGCAGGCGGGAAACTCAATGGGTGCTCAATGAATTCCGCAAGTGCTGATTCAAGGTGCTTCTTTTCAGGGGTTTGAAAAGTTTTATAGCTTCGTTTCTGGTGTTCACGAAGGTGGGCTTTGCTAAAATCTTCCTGTTTTACACTCATGAAGAATCCCATTTTGTCGAGTCTTTCTGCTACATATTCCTGCTCAGTTTGCCCGGGAGTAGGAATGAGAAGTGCTGATTTTTTTAGCACAGCCAGATCAAAAACCGTTACCACTCCTGCCCTGCAAATGATTGTTTCTGTGTTTTGGATATGCCATAGAATCTGGCCTCCTGGTAAATGGTTGACTATCCGCATCTTACCAATCTGCTCATCCCTGATATCATTTTTTGATTGTTGAGGTAAGCCTTGCAATAGTAAAACGCTTTTTGATGTATCTCTGAACTCGGTCAGTAATTTTTCTTCAAGAATACCTCTGTGGGGTTCAGGACCGGATAACATTATCAGAATATCGTAGTGGTTTGACAGGGGATCAGGAGCAGGATTTTTTGTCTCAAGCCAGGAGAGTGGATCGATGTACCTTATTTTGTTATTATTCCATTGCATCCTTGAAAGTTTTCCTGCAACATTATCAGACCCTTCAAAATCTGCAACCCAGATGTAATCATATTTGCGCAAGATCCATAGATGAAGTTGAGCAAAGGCTGCCTGAAAGAATCTCAACTTTTCAGGAGGCATCGGACTGAGCTGATGGGTAATAAAAACTGAAGGAAGCTCAGAATGGAAAAAACCATAGCGATTATCTGAAATAATGAAGTCAATCTGATAATCTTTTATCAGTTTATCCAAATGTTTTTTTGTTCGGTGAATTGAAAGAAAAAGTCTTGGTAGCTGGGCAAAAAACTTGAGAAAGAAACCGTTGCGGCCTTTCGAATACCGCATTTGTTTGATTGGCAAGCGTACGAGGGTAAGATCCGGGAATTGTTCAGACAGGAAATTGTAGGGGAGACCGTCTGCAGCAATAATGACTTCGAGTTTTTTTTCAAGCAGTATTTCAATCATTCTGCTCAGCCTGGTGGCGTGACCCAGACCCCATTCAAGTGGGCTTACTAATACACGTTGTTTAGGAGATGGGCTCATGTTAGTAGGATACCGTTACGGCTATGCCCAATTTACGAACTTCTTCGGCGATATGATCCAATTTATCTGCAGAAACTTTCGACAGGGTTTCTAAAGGAGTGTCACGTGCAATAGTATAGACCATCACCAATTCTGGTTTGAGCTTTTTAACCACTGCCAACCAGGAATTTATTTCTGAATTGGTTTCATCTGTCCATCCGCACTCACAATAGATGCAGTTAAAATTGCAGATTTTTCGATTCCCCGGAAGTAAATTGATCCCAAGAGAAGCTCCGAGCCTTCTGCTTATTACCGGACCAAATACAATATCTTCGAATAAGAATGTTGCCATTTAATTACTTGATTTGAAGGTTTGACAAAGATAAAATTTTCCCGCAAAGCCATTTCTTGCTCATTAGCAGTGGGATATGATTTTTGTCATTTGCAAGCGGATAATTCTGTTGTTACTTTATTCAAATTAAAAGGTGGTTTATGAAAGGAAAGAAAGAATTCGATAAATTATCATGGACAGATGATTTTAGTTCTGGTTTGGTGTATTTAGATAATCATCGGCGGAATTTTCTGGACATTTTAAACGAATTGGTGGAGGTTGTTAATGAGGATAATTGTGAAACTATGTTGCCAATGATCTTTCATCGTCTTGCTTTTTACGCTGAAGACTACTTTACCAATAAAGAGATTGCAATGCAGGAGTGTCAGCATTTGCCTCTTCATAATTATAGGGCTGAGCATGATCGTTTTACTAAGGCAATAGGCAGGTTTCATGACGAGTTTCGTAAGGGTAGCCTGGCTGTTTGTCGCGATATGCTGGTATTCCTTTTGGATTGGTTCCAAAGTTATATTGAGACATTCGGTAACGATTCAGCTGAATATCTACGCAAAAGAGGTTACGAATAGTCAGATAATTCTTCTTGACCGGCTTTTATTCTCAACCCGTAGTTTTTCCAGATTGATTCCTTCCAACAGTATTACTCCTGGTTTTTTACCCTGTTCAAATGAACCGATCTTTTTCTCGAGTCCTAAGGCTCTTGCTCCATTAAGAGTAGCCATTACGATAAGTTCTTCAAGAGAAATGTCTGGAAAAAACCGTGCAAGAGTCTTGATCTCCTCCCATACCGACAGCTGGTTATTTGAAGCCATGCTATCTGTACCAATACATAAGCGTAAGCCCTTTCTGTTTTCAACAAGCTTATGTGGCAATTTATTTTCAATAAACATATTGGATACAGGACATAAACCAAAATAGATTTCTTTTTCGGGATATTGGTTGATAAGGAGTTCAATATCTTCTTTTGTGGTGAAGGTATTATGAATAAGGAGAAGCTTATTAAAATCGGGCAGAAGATTGTGATACCAGTAAGGAGAGGATTTAGCCGGGCCGGGGAAGTGTTCCGGAGCAATACCCATGTTGATGAATCTTTTTGCCAGAGCCCCGGAATGGCTTCTGATGAATTCATGTTCATCTTTGCTCTCCTGATTGTGCAAGCTAAGCGTATAGTCAGGATTTACGGCTTGTTTAGCAAACTGTTTCCATAAGGGAAGGGATACTGAATAGGGTGCGTGAGGAGTCATGCTTGCAGACAGTCCTGCTTGCTGAAATTCTTGTAATAGTTCATTGCCTTTTGTCCAGATCAGCTCAGACTTATCAGGATCCAGGCCAAATATTTCAACAAAGGTATGTACCTCAACAGGGCTTTCCAGTTTGGCTTTCAGAGAATTGTTGGTGTTGGCTATATCCCCAAGCGCCTGTGTGCCGGTTTGATGCATTTTGAACAAGAGGTTCTGCATCAGGATGTTATCTGGGGTCTGAGTGCTTCGTTTTTCTGCTACCTGTTCAATAAACCGGCTAATTCCCGTATTTTGATTGATTTGATTCTTCAGGTGGCTAAGTTCAAGGTGACAGTGTACATTAACCAATCCCGGAATAATTACTCCACTGTAAAACTCAAGATTATCTTCTTCATGAATCCGGTTCCCAGATCTGAGATTCAGAATTGTTCCATCATCAGCAATCTCAAGAACACCATTTCGGATCGGTCTTTTGCCGGGATTGATGATATAGTGGGCAGAGATTTTGCGCATACTTACTCCAGGCTGTCAGATTTTGCATCAATAAGCTCACGGCGGTCTCCCTCCATTTTACTGAGATCTTCAAGAACCTCATCATATATTTTGGTAAATTCTTCAGGATACTGGGTGTAAAACAAAATGGTACTGTCAAACATTTCACGACTAGTACCATGCTTTTTAAGTATGGCAGGATAGTAGTTAAAGGCACTGTCTTCTTTCTCCTTACGAACTGTTTTTTTTAAATGCAGCATGCCGTCAATAAGGTGAATATCGACTAACAATGGTTTTAATTCATTAGGGTTTAATATTCCTTCCGGAACCTTCATTTTGCTATTATTGCAAGAACTTATCAGTACAAGGGATAGCAAAGTTCCAAAGAGAAACTGAATAATTTTCCTCATCTGAGATTCATGTTTTTCATGAGTTCAGAAGCAAAAACGAAATCATGCAGTGCTTTGTTGTTTGCACGAAGTACATCTTCTTTGCTGCCACGCCAACTTAGCTTTCCATCGGCAATAAAAATTACATTATCACCAATTTCCATAACTGAATTCATATCGTGAGTGTTAATTATAGTTGTGATGTTAAACTCTCTGGTAATCTCACGAATCAGCTTATCAATAACAATAGCAGTTTGCGGGTCAAGACCGGAGTTAGGCTCATCGCAGAAGAGGTATTTTGTATTAAGGGCGATGGCTCTGGCTATAGCTACTCTTTTTCGCATTCCTCCACTGATTTCAGCCGGAAAAAGTGTATTTGCTTTTTCAAGGTTAACTCTGTCAAGGCAAAAGTCCACCCTTTTTTGTTTTTCGTCACGGCTTTGTTTTGTAAACATGTTGAGAGGAAAAAGAACATTTTGCTCTACCGTCATTGAGTCGAAAAGAGCTCCACCCTGGAAAACCATTCCTATTTCATGCCATAGAGCCTTCCTTTCCGGAGGCTTCATATCAATAACATTGCGTTCGCCGTAAAAGATACTTCCTGAGCTGATGTCAAACAGGCCCACTATACATTTCAGGAGTACGGTTTTTCCTGACCCGCTCTGTCCTATAATCAGATTGGTTTGGCCTTCTTCAAAGCTGGCATTGATATCGGTAAGAACCCGAGTATCTCCAAATAATTTATATACGGATTCAAGTCGGATCATGTGAGCATTATTTCAGTAATGGCATAATTTGCAGCCAGGATGAACACCATGCTGTATACCACAGCCTGGGTACTGGATTTTCCTACTTCCAGAGCACCTCCTTTGGTATAATAGCCGAAATATCCGGAAACGGATGCGATAATAAAAGCAAATACCACAGATTTTATCAGTGTATAAACCACTTTATAGGTGTCAAATTGGAAACGTATTCCATAGAAGAAATCGTTTGTTGTGAGTAAGCCTCCCATTTCTGCCACAACCCAGCCTCCCACCAAGCCTATGAATATTGACAATATTACCAATAATGGAAAAACCAGCATTGCGGCAATAATTTTGGGTTGAATCAGATATGATGCTGAATTAATTCCCATTGCGTCTAGGGCATCTATTTGTTCAGTTACCCTCATTGTTCCTATTTCAGAAGCGATTTGTGAACCAACCTTTCCGGCCAGAATCAGACTCAGGACGGTGGAAGAAAACTCTAAGACCAAAACATCGCGTGTAGTGAAAGAAACATAATAAGCTGGTATCAGGGGGTTTCCCATGTTTATGGTCATGTGAATAATGACCACCATTCCGATGAAAAATGAGATGATAAAAGTAATACCGAGTGATTTGATTCCCAGGTCATCAATTTCCCGAAGGGTTTGTCTAAGATACAGACTAAACTTTTCAGGCTTTCCAAATACTCTTTGTAAGAGCAGGAAATAGCGTCCCAGGTGAGAAAAGAATTTCATCGGCTGTAAATTTGAATCTAAATTATAAATATTTTGCGTAATATTGCCGCGAAACCACAGAGATAAGATTTCGTAAAGTGTTGAAAAACAATCAGAAAAATACAACACAGCCTGATCTGGTGCAAGTTCTGCAAAATCATTGTCCATTCGGAAGCGAAGCTTTATTACAATCCTGGCTGCATAATCGTCAGGTGATCATTAGGGTTAGCCCTGATCGCATCTCAAAGTTAGGTGATTTTCGTTCTCCTCAAAATGGCTATCCATCCAGAATTAGTATTAACAGGGGTCTTAGCCCGATAGAATTTTTGGTTACACTGGCGCATGAGTTGGCGCATTTCGATACTTATATGGCAAAAGGCAAAAGGCAAAGGTGGGGGAGGAATAGGATTTTGCCTCATGGGGTGGAGTGGAAGGAGGCATTTCGGCAGTATATTGTTGACATTATTGAGTCTGGTATTGTTGAGGTGGAGGTTAATGAGGCATTGAGGAAATGTTATTTAGAGCGCGAGCGGATTGCTACCTCTCCTTGTATGGAATTAAAGAAACACCTTGAAGGTGATTTAGAAGATCAAGTTTTGCGAGTGCATGATTTGGGGGAGGGTGAGGAATTTGTTCTGAGGAATGGCCGGGTGTTTATCAGGGGCTCAAAGCTCAGAACGCGATATCGGTGCCAGGAGTTAGGCACAGGAAAAATTTATACTGTACATGGTTTGGCTGCAGTTGTCAAAAAGCTTGATTGAAAATTGTACATAAAAACAGGAATACTTAACTTACACGAAATACCTGAGAAATGGACCAAAATACATATTGCATCATAATGGCAGGAGGAGTCGGAAGTCGCTTCTGGCCCATGAGTCGAACTAACATGCCAAAGCAGTTTATTGATATTCTTGGAACCGGAAAGACTTTAATACAACAAACTGTTGATCGCTTTAAAGATATTTGTCCGGTTGAGAATATTTTTGTGGTATCGAATAAAGAATACAGGGAGATTATTCTTGAGCAAGTTCCGGCACTGAAAGAGGAGCAAGTTCTGCTTGAACCTTTGAGAAAGAACACTGCTCCTTGTCTGGCTTACGCCAATCATGTGATTATGAAGAGGAATCCTGATGCCAATATTGTGGTTGCTCCTTCTGATCACCTGATTATGGACGATCAGGAATTTACCAGGGTGATTGAAACTGCTATCGGCTTTGTGGCAGATAAAAATGCTTTATTGACCCTTGGGATTCAGCCAAGTCGCCCGGAAACGGGATATGGCTATATTCAGGTTAATGGGTCGAAAGATATTGATGGAATTCAGTGTCTGCGACAGGTGAAAACATTTACTGAGAAGCCTGATCTTGAATTGGCGAAAATTTTCATGGAGAGTGGTGATTTCTTCTGGAATTCAGGGATGTTCATATGGTCTTTGAAGTCGATTGACAGTGCCTTCAGCAAGCATCTTCCGGTTATTCAGGCCTTATTTGATGATGGGATGTCTGTATATGGAACTCCGGAGGAGGCAGGTTATATTGAGCAGGTTTATGGAGCATGTGATAAGATCTCCATTGATTATGGAATAATGGAAAAGGCTGAAAACGTATATGTTATGTGTGCCAATTTTGGCTGGTCAGATCTGGGAACCTGGGGTAGTTTGTATGAGCAGATTGATCGGGATAAACAAGGCAACGCTGTAAACAGTCCACAATTTCTGCCATTCGACACCAAAAATTGCATGATCCAGATTCCAGACGGCAAACTTGCTGTTATTCAGGGTCTTGATGGTTATGTTGTTGTAGATACCAATGATGTTCTACTAATCTGCCGTAAGGAGGACGAGCAGAATATCCGTCAGATGGTTGATGAGGTGAAAGCACAAGGCGGAGGAAGGTATATCTAGGAAATAGGAAGTACTTTCCTCTAAAACTCCCAAAGATCATGTTCGAACTGGAAGATGAATTCTTCAACGCGTTCAGATTCCTGCAGGGTTTCAACTCCCAGGGTGTATTCCTGGATCATACGATTGTTGTATACGTTAGATTCCTGAACGATATAACCATCAAAGAAGCGCTTATAGAATATTTCATCGAATGAACGTCTTTCAGCATCATTAGAGGCATTAAACACCTCATGACGAGCCATTGCATCTCGTGCTTCGGGGAATTTCACCCAGAACAGCTTCTTTTTTAAGAGGTTTTCTTTATCAAGGTCTTCAAAATCGTAGTACACACGTATAGGGCAGAGACCGATGATGCGAACTTCCATTACTGAGCGCTTCTTATCAAAGAACCACATTTCTTTTACCAGCAATTGCAGAACCTCATCAGTTCGTACTTCGCCGGCAACAAGCGTGTCAATCATTTGTCCGGTTGCCAGATCTTCATATTGTTGAACCCGGTCTTGTGCATCAAATTCTTCTATCACCTGCTCATAACTGATAGGCTCCTTGAATTCATTTATATTATCGAAGTCTGTTCTGTAGGCTGTAAGTTCGCCACTTTCAATTGCTTCCAGCAAGACAGAAATCAGGCTCATGCGGTTTCCAATGGGTACTGTAGGAAAATATAAAGGCTGATTCATTTTTTCTCTGTAATCAATCATTCTCCATGCTACCTTAGACCACATAATATCTGCTTCCCTGATATTCTCGTAGGGTACAGGTTTCTTGTCAACTATGTGTTGTTTTTTATATACCAGATCTAAACCCGACCATGTAGCCGGATCAGTGGTATTATCACCTGTGGTTTGTGCCAGAAGCTGGGTTCCTGACAAAAAAATGATTCCGATTAGTACTAATGCAACTTTTCTCATATTCAGATCCTATTGGATTTTAAAAATAATTGATGATAAAGAAATTTCTTTACCATTTGGTCCTGTGGCATAAATGTCTTCAATATTGAAGCGGTCGCCTCTTTTCAGTCCGGATAATAAGCGTTTTTGCTCTTCTGTAAAATATTGGGTTGTTGAAATGTCATCAGCAGTGAAACCTTTTTGAGTTACTACTACAGTAAATCTGGTAATGGTATATTTCATGTCGAACAGGAAATCATCCTGAACGGCGGTAACACCTTGGTTTGTAAGTAAAATATTCTTTTCAATTGATCCTCCGTTTTTTCCACCTACCTTAGCGATTGGAGGAGGCACACGCTTCAGTCTGAATCGTTTATCAGGCATCTGACGTCTTACACCATTGAATTCTGCAGATACTTTGACGATGGATTCACCATAATTTTGGGTAGGCATAACTTCGTACTCGTAGCCTTCCCCTTTTTGGAGAGTGGCATTGCTTACTTCTACCTGGATGGAACCCGGAGTAGAACCTGGAACATTCACCTCAATGGGGTTTGCCAAACCTTCATAGAATACGTTCATTTTTGTAGGTGATACGATAAGAACAGGAGGAATCACATCATATTCATTTTCAAATTCGTAGCTGAGTGTTCTTCCGTCAGGGGCTTTGTATTTTATTATTCCGCCCCATTTGAAGTGACCTGCCTTATTGGGAACCGTTCTGAAAATCCCAACACCATCATTAACCTCAATTGGTCGGTTATTAATAAGAATTTCAGGATCCTGGGTGCTATCTACAGCTGCCAAAAAGATATCAGCTTCGTATGGGTTCCCCACAACTACCATTGTTGAAGTTCTGGGTATAACAGCCGGCATCAGTAAGTTGAATTTGAAGGATTCTTCGTCAATTCCTGAGAATAGATAATTCAATATATCTGATTCAGCATTTCTAACATCGGATTGCATTTTCGACATTAGTGTAACTACTCCGATCAGGGGAAGGTATTCAAAATTATCCTGCTCCCAGGTTCTGCTGTCATCTCCTTTAAGACCTTTGATATCCTTTATTTCCAAAGCTGTTTCAAGAGAGTGAATTAAAACGCTGTCGTTGTCATCTATCTTATCCATTAGAAACTCTTTATAGCTAGTTATAGAGTTCCTTAAATCTGTTGCTCTGGAGATTTTCTTGCCCTCCCAATCAACAGGCTTTTGGGTTAGCATGATCAGGGCAGGATTATTGAGATCCTCAGGTGATCTGATGCTGTCTTTAGTTGCCTTTTTTCCATCAGCTTCTTTAACAATGAGCCATTTATACTCATTAATCTTGTCAACTAAATTTTGAGCCTCAATTTTTACCAGATCTGCCTTTTCTTTGAATGGTCCGACTTTAGACGGATTAATTGCATTGGCCTGATAAAAATCAGCGTATGTCACATTATTCTGTGAAACAAAGTTTTCGATGGTCTGATTCAGACTTTTATCAACTTTTGCAATTACATCCAGGGTTTCTTTAGATACATTTAGTGCGAGCAATGCCGTCAACACTAAATACATCATGTTGATCATTTTCTGCCTGGGTGTTAGCCTGGGTTGTGCCATAATTCTAATTCCCGTTCAAAAGTTTAAACATCCTCCCTCATGTTCATGGCTGTAAGCATGTTGCCATAAACTTTATTCAACGCGATCAATTTTTTACCCAGTCTCTCCACTTCTTCGCGATACAATTTTGTGTTCTCAACGGAAGAAGACAGATTCTCCATCATGTTATCCAAGCCTGCGTAGACTTCTTTAGATGATTGCAGATGTGCATCAGAACCTTTTAGTTGAAGTTCATAAACGGTATTAAGAGAAGCCAGATTCTTATTTAAAGATTCCAGTTGAGAAGAATAGCTGCTGCTTCCTTCGCTCAATTTAGTATAATCGTTATTTATAGCCTTCACAAGTTTTGTATAGCTGTCTGCAAGCTGATCGGATGATTGATTAACTGTTTCAACCAATCTGGCACCAGTTTGAGCTACCAAATTTGCTGTTTTAGAATATGATTCATTCAGGCCCTGAGCAGTATTGTTAAGGACTTCAGTTGATTTCGCATATGACTCAGAGAATGATTCCAGTTGCTCAGAAGCTGATTTCACATTTCCTACATATTTCTCAGTAACAATGTGAGCATTGGTCAGATCGCTCATTTTACCAGTTGTATCAGACAGGTTTTTCATTCCATCACCCAGTTTGCTTAGCATCTCTGGTGTGATATCAGCTTTGGCAAATAGCTCATCCATTTGTTGAACTGTTGACCCTGTGTGAAGTTTCTTGCCTGCTTTTAGCTTAGGATCTGTTAATCCAGGATAGATCTTATCCCATTCCCAATCTTCAGGGAGAGGCTCAAAGGCAGAAAAGAAGAAAATCAGTGCTTCTGTTCCCAGTCCGGCTATTAAAAAATAGCTGGCATAGGAATAATGCTCCAACTTCATGAGGGCTCCAATCATAACCACACTAGCTCCCCAGCCATACATTCTTGACATGAAGATTTTCCATCCTCTTTTCCGAACAAAACTAAATATTGCCATTTTTTATTTGAGATTTTCGAATTTCAATTTCTATTGGTCTATTCCCATAGTAGATCTTACCAGGCGGAATCCAATGAAGGATTTTGCTGAATCCTGATATTCATAAGTACGTGTGCCTGACTGAAGGAAATAGGATATATCTTTCCAGCTACCTCCTCTGATCACCTTTCTTTTCATAACAGAAGGTGCATCTGGCATAGCATTATACTCATAGTTAGGGTTCATGTCGTGAGTGAAGCTGTAAGCAGACTCATCGTAGGCTGAGTTTGTCCATTCTGCTACGTTCCCTGCCATGTCGTATATTCCAAAGTCGTTAGGCTCGAATGATCCGACTGGAGAAGGTTTAATAAAACCATCATCGACATAATTTCCTCTTCTGGGTTTAAAATTGGCCAGAAAGCAACCTTTGCTGTCGGTTGTATATGGTCCGCCCCAGGGGTACATGGTCAGATTTCGTCCACCACGAGCTGCGTATTCCCATTCGTATTCAGTAGGCAGGCGATAATTCTGCACGAATGCTCCACCGCCTTCACGTGTCAGGTGATTATTATGATATTGTGTTCTCCAGATGGCAAAAGCTTTTGCTTGTTCCCAGGTGATACCCACAACCGGATAATCGTCAAATCCAGGATGCCAGAAATACATTTTGGCCACGGGATCATTATAGCTGTATGTAAAATCTGAAATCCAGACCAGAGTATCAGGATAAATATTCAATCGATAGGTTTTAACGAATTTTGAACGGTCAGATATTAATACAGAATCTGAGTAAAACACTTCAGATTTATCAGAATTCATGATTTCACGCTGGGGGTTTTTTCTTTCAGCCGCCGCGGCTTTATAGTCGATATCCTGATATTCATAATTAATTTTCCGTGTATCCAGTTCCTTGCGGCGGAAAAACCTCTCATTTTCAGGGATATAGAATTGCTCAAGTACTTCAGCAACTTCTTCTTGGCGGGGATTGATTCTGGCAGACCAGTTCAGGAAGGGTGGATCAATAGGGTTTCCATACTCATCCTCCTCGATAAGGAATTCATCGGCATCAAATTCCTCGCCAAGTTTTTCACGAACCATGGAGTCAATTACCCAATTAACGAATTGGCGATATTCATTGTTTGTAATTTCAGTTTCATCCATCCAGAATGCATCAACTGAAATAGTTTTTGACTGTGAATTCATTGAGAAAGTGATGTCTTCATCCTGTGCTCCAACCACGAAGGAACCCATAGGGATTTTCACCATGCCATAAGGGTCAGGTTCGAACCATTTTTCTCTTTGTTGTACGCCAATCAATTCGCCGTTGCCTGTGCTGGAGCATCCAGACAGAACAAGTACAGCAACTAAACCGATAAGAATTAACTTCTTCATAATATCATTATAAGAATCTTACACTTCTATATTTTTGTGACGACTTATCGCCGCTAATCTCGAGATTATAATTAATCATAAACTCAACTGACCCATTACTATATGCCCCGATAGCAGATGTGGTGAAATCATATGCTATTGCAGCCCGCATTCCGTTATTCATTTCTATACCAACCATAAACACCACGGCATCTCCGAGCCTATAGGAAACGCCACCCCAAAACTTTTTATTGTATATCAGGCTGGCATTAATATCAAGCTGGTATGAAGCTCCATCTGATTTTGCAAAGACAGAGGGCTGTATTTCAAAGCTTGGATTGGGAAGTTGTATATTATATCCTGCGGTGAGATAGTAATGGCGGGCAATATCTGTTTTGGCACTCATTCCATAGTCAATAGTTGGCTCCAATAAGTGAGTAGAGGACAATCCGATATAGAATTCTTCAGTATTGAAAAAGGCCCCAAATCCCGTATCGAATCCCATTCCTGATTCTTCTCCGGCCGGAATTGCAGGATCCTGAGCGGCATCATGATGGAAATCACTATCAGGAATTTTCCATTCTCCATTGATTCCTTTGCTCAATAATCCGGCACTTAATCCGATTCCCAGACTCCCGATACCAAGATCCATCCTGTAGGCATAACTCAGGTTTAATCCCATGTTTTCCTCAAATCCCAGTTTATCATCCATAAATGACAGTCCGACCCCACTGGCCAAACCAAAGGGTTTAACGGGCATATGAACGCTGAAAAATGTAGTTTTGGGATTACCTTCAAAGCCCATCCATTGCTGGCGATTCAGCATAGCAACGCTCATCAATCCCTGGCTTCCGGCGTATCCCGGGTTGACAGCCATATGGTTGTACATATTCATGCTGAATTGTGGATCTTGTTGTGCCTGGATACCCAAATTCAACAACATACCCACCAAAACCAGTAATAGCCTTAAGTTTTTCAATGTATGCCTCATCATTTCAAGACGGTAAAATAAGCGAAAATATCAATACCGTACAAGTTAAACTAACGACATGGAACATGCATAAATTATATGAAGGTCTAACAAATCCGCTGATAGTTTTTCAACCAGCGGTCAGGAATTTCTCCATTGCATGCCATTTGATAGTCATTGTATGTGCAGGCAATGTATAAGGAGCGGGGGTATTTAGCATCAGGGTATGCAACTTCAAGCCACCATCGGTTGGTTTTAGGGCTTTTATAAAAGTTTATTTCATGCTCAGCCTGAGGTATATTGACAATATATTTATTGTAAGATTTTATCGACGAAAATGGATAATCCAACTTTCTTTGATTGACTCCCTGGATAAAATGCCAGATAATTTGTGCGGATAAATTGGCTGTAACAGGGTGAAATTCTTTTTCATCAGGCATATCGAAGAGATTGAAAACGCTGAGTTTATCGCTCAATCCGGCATAACGGGCCAATTGACAGGCCTCTTCAGCGTATAGTCCGTTAGCAGACTTGAGTCTTGAACCGGGAGCATCGGAATGCCTAATAGATGCCATAGAGAAGGCCAATACATCAGAATTTCGAAAATGGGGTTCCATTTCGCGGATATCCATTCTTAGTTCTCCCAAACGAACATGACTGAAATAGAGCTTTTCAAATAATTCCAGTGATTCAGGATCTGAAAAATACGACTGATATGCCAATTGAGTAAAATCAAAAAGCTGACTATCCGGGTTCAACAATACTCGGTTCAAATATGTTCCCTGCATGTTATCAGGATCTGAGATCAGGTGGAGATCTGGACTTATCAAACCCAGGTTTAATGGGTGTTCGAGTCGCGATAAGCTACTTATAATCAACCCAATGTCTTCTGCATGTCCGCCAAGTATAATCAGAATCTTTTGTTTTTTGCCGAATTCAAAAAGAACATCCTCCCAGCCTTTTCGGGTATCTGCCTTGCTTTTGCCTTTTCTGAAATTTCCGAGATCTACTATCTGTTTCAAGCCTTCGATTTTTCCTAAAGAAAAAAGATGTTTCCTGATCTCATCGGATTTTTTATTGTTGGCTGTTCCGATGATAAATACGGATGCCTGGTCCAGATCTGGTTTGTCTATATCCCGATGAACAGAGATCTGCAGGCCGATACCGGATTCAATTCCGATTGGGGAAATGGCCGGATGCATTATTTCAACAGGCTCGAAATAATGAAAAAGATCATTCAGTGATTCATTAGTCATTGGTATTCTGTTTTTCACCAACAAATATATCAATAAACAGTAGTAACAATCTATTTCTTTTTCTTTCGAGCCTTTTCAATTATCTCCATGCAGTCTTCCTTAGACAGCCTTTCGGGATCTGTAGTTTTTGGGATTCTGAAATTCTTTTTATCGTAAGAAATATACGGGCCATAACGTCCTCTTAGTATCCTCAGATCTCCTTCACCTTCAAAGGCATTGATGACTTTCTTCTTATCTGCTTCACGTTTCTCCAGAATCAGTTCGATTGCCCGGTCAGCAGTAATTTCCATTGGGTCGTCAATGTCTTTTTTAAGAGAGAAAAATTTGCTGTCGTGTCTCACATAAGGTCCGAAACGTCCTACCCCTACTGTCATAACCTTATCTTCAAAATCGCCAAGGTTGCGTGGCAGCTTAAAGAGTTCCAGGGCTTCTTCAAGAGTGATGGTTTCGAGAAAATGATCTTTTCTCAGACGAGCAAAGCGTGGTTTTTTATCTTCACCACCTTCACCAATCTGGGCCATTGGTCCGTAGCGGCCAATTTTCACATAGATTGGCTCACCTGTTTCAGGATGATCGCCAAGATGTCTTTCACCTGAACTTCTGGAACCTGTTTTGGTGGTAGTATCAACCTGCTTATGGAAAGGCTTGTAAAAGCTGTCGATCATTTTGTGCCAGACCAGTTCACCATTGGCAATATCATCAAATTGACGTTCAACATCTGCTGTGAAGTTGAAATCAATAATATTTGAAAAATGCTCCATAAGGAAATCGTTTACTACCATTCCCATATCTGTTGGGAAAAGCTTTGACTTTTCGAAGCGTACATTTTCTGAGCGCATGCTGTCTGTGATTTTACCATCACTAAGTTTCAGGCTATTCAATTCACGGGTGAATCCCTCACGATCTTCTTTGACTACGTAGTTTCTGGCCTGAATGGTTGAGATGGTAGGAGCAAAGGTTGACGGACGGCCGATGCCCATTTCTTCCAGCTTTTTTACCAGGCTGGCTTCTGTATACCTCGGAGGGTATTGAGAATATTTTTGCAGGGCTTCAATATCATTACTATTAATTACCTGACCTGCAGAAACCTTAGGTAAAAGCCCACTACTATTTCCATTTCCGTTTTTTGCTTCATCCGTTCCTTCTATATATACTCTTAAGAATCCGTCAAAAATAAGGACTTCACCTGTAGCTGTGAATAGTTCTTCACGATTGGAAACAGATATTTTGATTTGAGTTTTTTCCAACGATGCATCACTCATTTGAGAAGCAATAGTTCGTTTCCAGATCAATTCATATAGTTTCTTTTCAGTGGCATTTCCAGAAACTTCTTTTTTGTTCAGGAAGGTAGGACGAATAGCCTCGTGAGCTTCCTGAGCGCCTTTTGATTTTGTTTTATATTTTCTGATATGAGAATATTTCTCACCGTATTCGCTTACAATCTCTGTTTTTGCTGTATTAATTGCCAATTGCGACAGGTTAACACTGTCGGTTCTCATATAGGTGATTTTTCCCGCCTCATACAGATGTTGGGCCAGGGTCATTGTTTGAGCAACTGAGAATCCGAATTTGCGTGATGCTTCTTGCTGTAGGGTAGAAGTTGTAAATGGAGGAGCTGGTGATTTTTTTGCTGGTTTGGTACTTATGTCAGTCACCTTAAATTCGGCCTGTTGACATTTCACCAGAAAGGCTTCAGCTTCCTCTTTTTTGTTGAAGCTCTTGTTTAACTGAGCTTTCAATTGGGTTTTCCCTCCATTCTCCCCGGGGATTTCGAAGATAGCTGTTACACGATAGCTGGGAGTAGGCTGAAAATTAATGATTTCGCGTTCTCGCTCCACCAATAGTCGTACTGCAACAGATTGAACTCTGCCAGCAGAAAGTGAGGGCTTCACTTTTTTCCACAAAACCGGACTCAGTTCAAATCCAACCAGTCGGTCGAGGATTCTGCGTGCCTGCTGCGCATTTACCACATTACTATCTATTGACCGGGGGCTTTCGATAGCCTTGCTTATGGCTTCTTTAGTTATCTCATGAAAAACAATACGTCTGGTTTTTTCCAGGGATAATTCCAGAACTTCAGCCAGGTGCCATGCTATAGCTTCTCCTTCACGGTCCTCGTCAGATGCTAACCAAACAACTTTAGCTTCGTGGGCAAGCTTTTTCAGTTCAGTAACAATCTTCTTTTTATCAGAAGATACAATGTAGTTAGGAGTGTATTGATTTTCAATATCTATTCCAAATTCTTTTTTGGCAAGATCACGTATGTGTCCGAAACTGGATTTTACGAGAAAGCCTTTCCCTAAGAACTTTTCTATCGTTTTTGCTTTCGCTGGGGATTCAACAATTACCAGATTATCAATCATGTTCTTGAATAAGATTTTAAAAAGTGGCGCAAGGTAAAAAATAATTTTCTATTATATAGATGCGTTTAAATTAGTAAAATGGAAAATGCTGTCCATTTATTTTACTTAATTTTGGCTCAAATTGTTTGTTATGGCAAAAGAAAAGTCTCATTCCTATCGCAAATTTGTGTGGATTTTATGGGGGGTTTTTATTTTCGGAGTTATTTCACTATTTGTTCTGTTTACGTTGATTTCAAAGGGAAAGATGGGATTTATGCCCAGTTTTGCAGAGCTTGAAAACCCGAAAATCAACCTGGCTACACAGGTTATTTCAGAAGATGGAGTTGTGTTTGGAAAATACTATTGGGGGAATGAAAATCGTACCACAGTACATTTTCAGGATATTTCTCCTTATATGATTGATGCACTGGTTGCAATTGAGGATGAGCGTTTTTACAGGCATTCCGGAATAGATTTCCGTGGTTTAGTGCGGGTATTTGTAAAAAGCCTGCTTTTAGGGCAAGAGACCGGAGGAGGAAGTACTATTACTCAGCAGTTGGCAAAAAACCTGTTCCCGCGTGAGACGTATAAAAATCCTGTGCTTTTTGCCATACGTAAGTTCAGGGAATGGGTAATTGCTATTAAGTTGGAGAAATCTTTTACCAAGGAGGAAATCATAGCTATGTACCTGAATAAATATGATTTTCTTTATAGTGCTGTGGGGATTGAATCAGCAGCCAGGGTATATTTTAATACAACACCGCATGCTTTAAAGCCAGAACAGGCGGCCATGCTTGCGGCTATGGCAAAGAATCCAAATCTGTATAATTTCAGGAGGAATCCTGAAATTGCAGAGAACCGGAGAAATCTTGTTCTTACTATGATGAAGAACCAGGGTTATCTGGATCCGGTTCTGGCCGACTCCCTTGTTCGCATCCCAACACAGCTGGATTATCAGCGTGTTGACCATAAATTAGGGATGGCTACCTATTTCAGAGAGTGGCTTCGAAATACTATGCAGCGAAATCGTCCTGGAAATGACGAATGGGAGGCTGATCCAATTCAGGGATGGTTACGTAAGAATTTTAAACCGGATGGATCAAGGTATGATCTTTACAGGGATGGGCTGAAGATATACACTACGATCAATTCGCGAATGCAGCAGTATGCAGAGGAAGCTGTTAGAGATCACATCGGATTGGATCTACAACCTTCTTTTGAACATGAATTTAAGAATATGCGCAATGCTCCGTTTGATAATGAGTTTACCAATGCTCAGGTAGAGGAATCCATGGCTCTAACCAGAAGCTGGAGTGAGCGTACGCGGGTTCATCGTTTGCAGGGACTTAGTAATGATTCAATCAGAAAGCTTTTTAATATTCCTGCGGAAATGACAGTTTTTAGCTGGGAAAAACCGGAGGGAATAGATACGATTATGACCCCTAATGACTCAATTATCTATTATAAAAAGCTTCTTAGAGCAGGATTTCTCGCTGTTGATCCTCATACCGGATATACAAAAGCATATGTGGGTGGGATAGACTATCGATATTTTCAATACGATCAGATAATGCAGGGTCGCAGACAGGTGGGGTCTATTTTTAAGCCTTTTGTTTATACTCTGGCTATGCAGCATGGTTATTCTCCCTGTTATGAAATTGCAAATGCACCTACGTCTTTTGAGTACACCAGACCGGATGGAGCCCTGGATACCTATACCCCGAAATTCTCTCATGCGGAGGAGTTGGAGGGTCAGATGATTACACTGGAGCAGGGACTCTCAAAATCTATGAATCAGGCTTCTGCCTGGGTCATCAAGCAGTTTAATCCTGAGGCTGTTATTGATCTGGTACGGAAGATGGGGGTGAAATCGCCAATTGACCCGGTTTGGCCAATTTGCGTAGGAGCTGTCGAATTGCCTGTTTACGAGGTGGTTGGGGCGTTTACAACTTTTGCTAATAAGGGGATATGGATTCAGCCGATTATGGTGACTCGTATTGAGGATAAGAATGGTAATGTGATTACCAGATTCAAGCCGAAGGTTGAAGAGGCCATTTCTGAGGAGGCAGCTTATAAAATGATAAAAATGTTGGAGGCGGTAACCGTATACCCGGGTACTGGTTCGCGTTTAAGAGCGACGTATCAGTTTGAGAATCCAATAGCCGGAAAAACAGGGACTACCAATGATAATGCAGACGGATGGTTTGTGGGCATTGTGCCGAACCTGGTTGCCGGGGCCTGGTCTGGTGCGGAAGAGCAAAGAATACGGATTCAGAATGATTACGTGGGGCAGGGGGCTAATATGGCACTTCCTATATGGGCTATGTTTATGCAAAAAGTTTATGCTGACAGCACTTTGCATATTTCACAAGATGACTTTGATGTGCCGTTAAATTTTAATTTGAATCTGGATTGCAATGCAGTCAGGAAGCAAAAGGATGTAAAAAAGGCCAGAGATGATTTTGATGATGATTTTTAGACATTAAAAGAGTTTTTGATATAGTTCTCCAATATGCCTTACAGGTTCAATGCGAATAATTGTTTGTTTGAGGTCCATTTTCTTCAAATTTCCGGCTGGGATAAATATCTTATCAAACCCTAATCTGGAAGCTTCTGAAACCCTTAGTTCAATACGACTTACCGGGCGTATTTCACCGGATAAACCTACTTCTCCGGTAAAGCATGTATTTTGATTCAAGGCTTCATTTTTATCAGAAGAGAGGATAGCAGCCATTACGGCCAGATCGGTAGCCGGATCGCTGACTTTAAGTCCGCCAGCCATATTAAGAAAAACATCTTTAATTGATAATTTGAACCCAGCCCGCTTCTCCAAAACTGCCAGAAGCATACCCAGCCTGCGAATATCAAATCCTGTTGCAGATCTTTGTGGTGTTCCGTATACAGCGGAGCTCACCAGCGATTGGGTCTGAATTAGTATCGGCCGCTGGCCTTCTATTGATGCAGAAATGGCATTTCCACTCAGAGGCATATCACGGTTGGCCAGAAGCATTTCTGATGGATTACTTACTTCACGAAGACCACCCTGCTGCATTTCATATATCCCCAGTTCATCTGTAGAGCCAAATCGATTCTTTTTTGAACGTAGAATGCGGTATAAATGGTTTTGATCGCCTTCAAACTGAAGAACTGTATCCACCATGTGTTCCAGAACCTTAGGGCCAGCCAGATTTCCTTCTTTATTGATATGACCTATCAGAATTATCGGTACATTTCTTTCTTTGGAGAAATGTAAAAATTCGGATGTACACTCTCTGATCTGCGTAACTGTACCAGCTGATGACTCAGCCTTTTCTGTAATCAGTGTTTGAATTGAATCCACAATTACGAGTCTGGGTTCAATTTCATCCATGTACTTGAGATTGGTTTCAAGAGAGTTTTCACTAATAAAGTACAGGCTGTCATTATTTTTACCAAGCCTTTCTGTTCGCATTTTCAGTTGTTGCTGACTCTCTTCTCCCGAGATATATAGAATTTTCATCTCGTTCATTTCAAGTGCAAGCTGCAAAACCAGAGTAGATTTGCCGATTCCGGGTTCTCCACCGATCAAAATAACGGATCCGGGTACAATGCCACCACCAACGACCCGATCGAATTCTTCGTTGCCAGTTTTAAATCTACGCACGTCTTCACTCTTAATTTCAGAGATTCTTTTTGGCCTGGAAGAAAAGCGTTTTATTGAGGAGCTTGAGCTGGATTTGTTGGGAGTTATTATTTCCTCAATATAGCTGTTCCATTCACCGCAAGTCTGACAATGGCCGATCCATTTTGCAGAATGAGTTCCACAGGATTGACAGACGTAGCTTGACTTTTTTTTGGCCATTATAGTGTGAGCTGATTCGCGAATCGGCCCTTACGGTAATATGCGATTTGTATCGGTATCGGGGAAAACCAGTGTTGGTTTATGTTTTTTTGCTTCTTCGATATCCATTGAGGCATATGATATGATGATGACCACATCTCCAACCTGAACTTTACGGGCTGCCGGGCCATTAAGGCAAAGCTCTCCCGATCCCCGCTCTCCCTTTATAACATAAGTTTCAAGACGCTCACCATTATTGATGTTGACTATCTGAACCTTTTCATTTTCAATGATATTGGCAGCTTCCATCAGGTTCTCATCAATAGTAATACTACCTACGTATTGCAGGTTGGCCTGGCTTACAGTTACCTTATGGATTTTGGATTTACAGACTTCAATAAACATGATTTTTCCAAACTTTTTCGAGTGCAAAGGTATAGAAATTTCAAAACATAGGGAGATTATCAATTAATCTGACTTCTCCGGCAAATACAGCAATAAAGCAGCGTACCCGTAAATTGCATGGCCGGGTAATTTCAACCAGTCCTTCTTCTGTAGCAAATGTAATATATTCCACTCTGAAATTTGATATTGCATTTAACTGTTTTGTCAGCTGAGTCGATATTTCATCAGGAGATTTTCCCAAACTGATCTCTTGCTTTGCTAACAGAAGAGAGGTATACAAGTGGTCTGCGTGCTTCCTGTCTGCAGGCAATAGTCTTTTATTTCTTGAACTCATGGCTAAACCATCAGGTTCACGAATAATCTGACATGGAACTATCTTCACCGGGTGTGATTCTATCTTTGTTAATTCTCGTATTATGGCCAATTGTTGAAAGTCTTTTTCACCAAAATACGCACTTGTTGGCTCAATAATGCGGAAAAGCTTATCAACCACAATCCCCACACCATTAAAATGGCCTGGCCTGTGGGCCCCTTCCATCACTTTCTCAAGGTCACCAAAATCATATGATTTAGTTTCTTCAACAGAGTACATTTCTTCTGCATCGGGTGCAAAAACAAAATCTCCGGGTTCTAGTATTCCAGACAGCATTTCAAGGTCATTCTCAAGGGTTCTCGGATAATTATGAAGATCTGAAGCCTTGTTAAACTGGATCGGATTCACAAAGATTGAAACTGCAACAGACTGATTTTCAGCCTTGGCTCTTCGAACAAGAGTCAAATGACCTTCATGCAAAGCTCCCATGGTTGGAACGAACCCCAAGCTGAATTTTTTCAACTTCAAGAGCTTGCGATAATCAATGGTCTCGTTGATGTGTTTGAACAGTTTCATTCTGATTTATTTCAAGAACGGCTGGCAAAGTTAAATAGAAAAGCTATTAACAATTCCCAATAAGTGTTAATAAGTTGAGATTTACCTCAATTTTTACTAATTTTGCAAGCGAAAAGGAAAATCTGTCGGGAATGAAAAAACAAAGAATTCTGTACGTTTCTCAAGAGATAGCCCCATACTTGCCAGAGAGCGAAATGTCCAAGATCGGACGATATTTACCCCAGGGAATTCAGGAATTAGGCATGGAAATTCGCACTTTTATGCCGAAGTATGGCCACATCAATGAGCGACGTAATCAGCTGCACGAGGTCATTCGCCTCTCAGGCATGAATCTTATTATAAATGATTCAGATCATCCCCTGATTATCAAGGTGGCCTCAATTCAGGCTGCAAGGATGCAGGTGTATTTTATTGATAATGAAGATTATTTTCATCAGAAAGGGATACTCGGAGGTGAAAACGGGAAGGAATTTGCTGATAATGATGAGCGAACAATCTTTTTTGCCCGTGGCGTTCTTGAAACTGTCAGGAAGCTTCGCTGGGGGCCAAATCTTGTTCATTGTCACGGAGTTATTACATCGGTTATCCCCCTTTATCTTAGAAAGGCTTTCCAGGATGATCCTTTGTTTAATACGGCAAAGGTGATCGTTTCTCTGTACAATGAAGGTTTTTCGGGAGAGATGAATAATAGTTTTAAAGAAAAAGTTTTACTAGAGGGCATTAGTTCGGAAGATGTTAACGTTATATCCAAACCGGATGCCGCAGCACTGAATAAACTTGCAGTAAATTTTGCGGATGGTGTGATTCTTGGCAGCAAGGATCTGGATTCAGAATTATTAGATTACGTGAAGTCCAGCGGAATACCATACCTGGAGTATCAGGATCCGGATAATTATGTAACGGCCTACTCTGATTTTTACGAACAGATATTGGCTATTGACTAATGTAATTATTGCAGCTCATGATGAAACAGCATTTAGGTTCATTCCTTTCAAGGCTCCTGTACGGGGGGCTTTTATTTTTTATGATAACAGGATTTTATTCCTGTGATAATTCAGACCAATTGGGTTTGGAGATCACTCCTCCCGGCGAAAGATTTGCTTATCATATTGATTCCAATGCCTTAATCGGCATGAAAACTTTGAGGCAAGATTCGCTTACCAGTGAGAAACGCAGTGCAATCTTGCTCGGATCAATAGCAGATGATGTTTTCGGATCTCATCAGTCCAGTTTCCTCACCCAGTTGCGATTGTCGTCGCAGGATGTGGATTTTGGAGAAGAAATACAGTTGGATTCTACTATTCTGCTTTTGAAATATCATGGATACTATGGTGATACAAGCAGTCTGCAAAATATCCAGGTTTTTGAAATGACCGATGATCTGGAATTTGACAGTACCTACTATTCTAACCTCAGTCTGGAGACTTATTTTGATTCAAGTCAGCCACTTGCTGAAAAGAGCTATTATCCAACTCCGGGAGCTGACTCGCTGACAATTCGTATGGATGATCAGATTGGGTTGAAAATATTAGAAGCCGATACCAGTCATCTCAGGGATAACAGTACATTTCTGGAATATTTTAAAGGTTTGTATCTGACAACTGATCCTGTTGAATCCGGGGGAGTAATGACCTATTTCAATCTGGCCGGAGGACAATCAAGGCTGATATTATATTACAGCAATAATGAGGAAGATTCACTGTCTTATGAAGTTATCATTAACAGTAATTGTACCTGGGTAAATATTTTTGATCATGAGTACGAAGGCTCTGAAGCAGGAGCAGTTGTCAATGATAGTATAGATACCCATGAGCTGGTATATATTCAGGCTATGTCTGGATTAAGAGCTGGTTTGAGCATTGAGTTTAGCGACAGTATTCTGCTTTTGGCAGAGAAAGGTATTGCTATTAATAAGGCAGAACTGATTTTTCCCGTCACCACGGATTATGTTAATGATTATCTTGAAAAGCCTGCTACTTTGGCTGTTTTTGGTGCCAATGAAGATGGAACCAACACTTTCATTGATGATATTTTTCTGGGAGAAAGCTATTACGATGGTACTTATCACCAGGAAGAGGAAGGCTATATTTTCAATATTTCACGTCATATACAGAATCTACTGAACCCTGACATTGACAACAGGCTGGAAAACAGTGGATTATACTTGGTGATTAACGATGCACGAGTATCAGCCAGTAATCTTGTTTTAAAGAATGGCGATTCCTTATCTGGTGTTCGATTGATTATTACCTACACAATGATTAACTAGCCTGCCTGGCAGACACATTGGTCTCATGGGCAGACACATTGGTCTGCCCCTA
Organism: Bacteroidota bacterium; assembly: GCA_034658635.1. Classification (GTDB taxonomy): domain Bacteria; phylum Bacteroidota; class Bacteroidia; order Bacteroidales; family UBA12481; genus JABHCC01. The sequence continues at coordinate 43,603 of JAYEFL010000186.1, forward strand.
CTTCATTTTTTATATCTTTGTTTCAACCATTTTATTATGAACCCTTACAATAAATCATTATGTGTGGAATTGTTGGCTACATTGGAGGCAAGGATGCTTATCCAATTTTGATCAATGGACTCAGGCGATTAGAATACCGGGGATATGATTCTGCCGGAATTGCCCTGATTGATAACGGAATTCATATCCATAAAGTAAAAGGAAAGGTGGGCGATTTGGAAAACCGATTTGTTTCGCAATCCAAAAAGGGCAATATCGGGATGGGTCACACCCGCTGGGCTACCCATGGTGAACCCAATGAGATTAATGCCCATCCTCATGTTTCGTTTCGTGGTCATTTTACCCTGGTGCACAATGGTATAATAGAGAATTATGCCTCTATCAAGAAGCATCTCTTATCCAGAGAAGTGAAATTCAGAGGAGAAACAGACTCTGAGGTTTTCGTTAATCTAATTGAACATTTGTACCTGGAGGTGGATGTTTCAGCGGAGCAGGCGGTTCAGATGGCATGCCATAAAGTGGAAGGGGCCTATGGAATTGTGGTTGCTTGTAATAATGAGCCTGACAGGCTGATTGCTGCACGTAAGGGAAGTCCTTTGGTTATCGGGGTTGGTGAGGGCGAATATTTTCTGGCTTCAGATGCCACTCCTCTGGTTGAGTACACGAGTAATGTTATTTATCTGAATGATGATGATCTGGCGATTATCAAAAAGGATGAGTTAATTTTAAAAACTCTTCGCAATCCGATACATAAGCCGGAAATACAGGAGCTGGATCTTTCTATCGGGGAAATTGATAAGGAGGGGTATGATCATTTTATGCTCAAAGAAATTTTTGAGCAGCCCAGGGCAATTCAGGATACATTCAGAGGACGAATATTGGCCGATTTTCAGGGTATTCAACTGGGAGGATTGATGGAGGTCTTGCCAAAACTATATCAGGCCAAGAGAATAATCATCACTGCATGCGGTACATCATGGCATGCCGCACTGGTTGGGGAGTACTATTTTGAAGAGTTTTCCCGCATTCCGGTTGAAGTAGAGTATAGTTCAGAATTCAGGTATAGAAATCCCATTATCGGACCTGAGGATATTGTTATTGCAATATCGCAAAGTGGAGAAACAGCAGATACTTTAGCTGCCATCAAGTTAGCTAAGGAGAGAGGTGCAACAGTTTTGGGTATTTGTAATGTTGTAGGTTCAAGTATTCCGAGAGAAACCGACGCGGGTGTCTATACCCATGCGGGACCTGAAATCGGAGTTGCAAGTACAAAAGCGTTTACGGCTCAGGTTACGGTTCTGTTTATGATGGCCATATCTACCGGGAGACATAATGGAAGTCTTTCTCAGGAAAAGTTTGAAAGCCTGATTCGCGAACTGGTAACTATTCCGTCAAAGATGGAAGAAACACTCACGGCTGAAAAGGAGATAGTTGAATTGGCTGGCATAATCAAAGATTCACCCAATGCACTATATCTGGGAAGGGGAGCATTTTTCCCAGTGGCTCTTGAGGGTGCATTGAAGCTGAAGGAGATATCGTATATTCATGCTGAGGGATATCCGGCTGCGGAGATGAAACATGGTCCCATAGCCCTGGTGGATGAAAATATGCCTGTGATTGTTGTTGCTACCAAGGACCAAACCACTGAAAAGGTTATCAGTAATATTCAGGAGATTAAGGCCAGAAAAGGAAAAGTAATAGCTATAGTTACTGAAGGAGATGAGGAAATAATCAAAATAGCTGACCATACAATAGCAGTTAAAGACACTTCTCCTGAATTTGCCGTTCTTTTATCTGTAGTTCCTCTCCAGTTGCTTGCATATCATATTGCTGTGATGAGGGGATGCGACGTTGATCAGCCCAGAAATCTTGCCAAGTCTGTAACCGTAGAATAATTTCGCATGAAAAAATCAGCATATCGTTCTCTGAATCCTGGTGAAATAGAAATTCTTAGGGCACAGGACTGTCATTCTGATTCATGGCAGAATATTCAGGTTAAGGAGGGTTTTGATCCGAAACGAATTAACAATAGTAGTTTTTCTGGTGAAATTCGTCTCGGTATTTTTTCTAAACAAGTGAGTTTTCCTGGCGGAGTCAGGCATAAGGCAGGAATTAGCTATTCTGCTTTGCATAATTGTACTGTTGGAGATGAGTGTTTTATCTCAGGTGTGCGAAACTACATTGCCAATTATGATATTGCCGATAATGTGGTTATTGACAATCTCGAAATAATGTATACAGAGGGTGAAACCTCTTTTGGAAATGGGATTGGTGTTGCTGTGCTGAATGAAACCGGGGGACGAGAGGTATTGATGTATAATCGTCTTTCTGCTCATCTAGCCTATATCATGGCTTTGTATCGTCACCGGCCAAAGGTGATCGAGAAGATTTACCGGATGATTGCAAAATATGCCAAAAAACGGAAAAGCAGTCGGGGATATGTAGGACCTGGTAGTATTATTACCAATACAGGTCAAATAAGAAATGTATGGATAGGGGAAAGCGCAAGAATTGAAGGTGTTACCCGTCTTGACGAGGGCTCTGTAAACTCATCCCTTGCTGCTCCGGTTAAAATTGGCTGTAGTGTAAGTGCCCGGTTTTTTATTATTTCATCGGGATCTGTAATAACGGATTCATGTTTGCTGGAGAAATGCTTTGTTGGACAGGGAGTTGAGCTTGGGCGGTATTTTTCGGCTGAAAATTCTCTGTTTTTCTCAAATTGTGTTGGATTTCATGGAGAGGCATGTTCTATTTTTGCCGGACCCTATACGGTTACACATCATAAATCCACACTTTTGATTGCTGCATACTATTCCTTTCTTAATGCAGGCAGTGGATCTAACCAAAGCAACCACATGTATAAGCTAGGACCTATACATCAGGGAATTATTGAGCGTGGTAGTAAAACAACCTCAGACTCCTACATGTTATGGCCTGCTCGAGTTGGAGCATTTACACTGGTTATGGGGCGGCATTATAAAAATTCTGACACTACAGATCTTCCTTTCTCTTATTTGATAGAGAGTCAGGATGAAAGTGTTCTGGCTCCTGCTGTTAATCTGAAATCAGTTGGTACTATCAGAGATGCACAAAAATGGCCTAAGAGAGATAAGCGAAAAGACCCTGATCTGCTTGATCATATAAATTTCAACCTTCTGAGTCCGTTTACTATTCAAAAAATGTGGAGGGGTAGGGATATATTGAACAGTCTCAAGGGCAATGCAGGCAGGCATTCTGATTATTATTTCTATGAAAATTGCAAGATTCAGAGAAGATCTTTGGAAAAAGGCTTGAAGTTGTACACGATGGGAATTCAGAAATTTCTAGGTAACTCACTGATTTCGAGGCTGGAGAAAAAGGAAGTGAAAGATGTAGATGAATTGTTTGTGAAGCTTGAAACCTGTCACCGCCATGGAGCTGGTGAGTGGGTCGATCTGGCCGGATTGTTTGCTCCGAAAACACTGGTTGAGGATTTGTTAAACCGAATTGAAACCAAACATGTGACAGATTTAGAAGATATTCATCTGGAGTTTTATAAGTGGCACAAGGATTATTACGAGATGGAGTGGACTTGGGCGAAAGCGAAGCTGGAGGAAGAGTTTGGTATTCCTATTTCAAAGTTTAATTCCGATGATGTAATTGAGATTATTGAATCATGGAAAAAGGCTGTAGTAGGTTTAGATAATCTGCTTTACGAAGATGCCAAAAAGGAATTTGCCCTTTCATCGCAAACTGGTTTTGGAGTGGATGGCAGCGAGGCAGACCGGGATCTGGATTTTGAGGAAGTCAGAGGTGATTTCGAAAAAAATCCGGCCGTATCAGCGATACGGAAGCACATAGAGAAAAAAACAAAATTGGGGGATTGGTGGATTGGGAAAATGAGGTAGGGGCCGATTCTCGAATCGGCCCACCTCGTTCGGTGAATCGGCCCATCTTGTTCATGAATCGGCCCATTTCGTTCGGTGAATCGGCACGATATAGATTTGGATAATTCCATCCGGGGCCGATTCGAGAATCGGCCCGTACGAAGATTTTATCGTTTTATATATTGTTGGGCGTAGTATTTTTCGTAGTCGCCTGACACGATTCTGTTCATCCAATCCTGATTGTCAAGGTACCAGTCAATGGTTTTTTCTATGCCTTCTTCAAATTGCAGGCTTGGCATCCATCCAAGTTCATCTTTAATTTTTGTGGAATCGATAGCATATCTCAGGTCATGCCCGGCCCGGTCTTTCACATATGTTATGAGGCTGGCACAGGAACCTGCACTACGATCAAGTTTACGATCCATTATTTCACACATTTTTCTAATCAGACCGATGTTTGTCCATTCGTTATGTCCACCAATGTTATAGGTTTCTCCGAGGGTGCCTTCATGGAAAACCAGGTCAATGGCCCGGGCATGATCAACCACGTATAGCCAGTCCCGGATATTTTCTCCTTTACCATATATCGGAATGGGCTTGTTGTTTTTCATGTTATTGATAGCCAGCGGAATTAGTTTTTCCGGAAACTGATTCGGGCCATAATTATTAGAGCAATTTGTCAGAACTACCGGTAGTCCATATGTGTGATTGTAGGCCCTCACAAGGTGATCGGAGCTGGCTTTTGAAGCAGAGTATGGTGATCTGGGGTCGTAGGAAGTAGTTTCCAGAAAGAATCCTTCTTTTCCAAGTGAGCCATAAACTTCGTCTGTAGAAATATGATAAAAACGTTTGTTTTCGAATGAATCCTTCCAGATTTTACGAGCTGCATTGAGGAGGTTGACAGTGCCAATAATGTTGGTTGTGATAAAAGACATTGGGTCTGTTATTGACCGGTCGACATGACTCTCTGCTGCCAGGTGAAGAATGCCATCAAAGAGATGGGTTTCAAAGAGTTGATCTATAAATGAAGCATCTCTGATGTCTCCTTTTACAAACTCATAATTTTCTGATTTTTCGATGTCGGCAATATTCTCAAGATTCCCGGCATAGGTTAAAGCATCAAGATTAACAATTTTGTAATCCGGATACTTCAGGATAAATAATCTGACCACATGTGATCCAATAAAACCAGCTCCTCCTGTAATAAGAATTGTTTTTTTCATCTGTTTATATTTATTTTATTCCCCTCAGGTTTTTTTCCCAATTCCATGCTGACAACAGGGTATCTTCAAGGCTTCTGCTTGCTTTCCATCCCAAGACTTCATTGGCCACACGAGTATCTGCCCAGACCTGTTCAATATCGCCTTCCCTGCGGTCAACGATTGAATAATTCAGTTTTTTGCCTGTAACTTTTTCAAAGGTTTTGACTATATCAAGAACGGATGAACCGGTTCCGGTACCAAGGTTGAAAAACTCAAAATTAGCCAGGTTCTTATTTTTAAGCATCCTATCAATAGCTATCACATGGGCCAGAGCCAGATCCACTACGTTAATATAATCTCTGACAGCTGAGCCATCAGGAGTATTATAGTTGTCTCCAAAAACTTTCAGTCCTTCACGGAGCCCTGCTGCAGTTTGTGTTACGAAGGGAACTAAATTGTTTGGTACACCGCGGGGAAGCTCACCAATCTCTGCACTAGGATGGGCTCCTATCGGGTTGAAGTACCTCAGTGCGATGGTATTCAGGTTCGGCTTAACTTTCATTGTATCGCTGATAATCTCTTCGGCAATTTGCTTGGTGTTTCCATAAGGAGATTCGGCTGGTTTGATAGGGGCCTTTTCAGTTACAGGAAGCTCATCAGGTTGACCATAAACCGTACAGCTGGATGAAAATACGAGATTTGTAACACCGTAATTATCCATATTCTCAAGTAGGTTCATCAATGAGATGAGGTTGTTTTGATAATACATCAGTGGCTTATCAACTGACTCACCCACAGCCTTGTATGCGGCAAAATGAATGATAGCCTTAAGGTTTTTATACTTTTCAAAGAAAGCATCAAGTTTTTCCTTGTTACAAAGATCAAACTGCTCAAAAGCGGGCCGTATTCCGGATATTTTTTCTATGCCATCGAGAACTTCGATTGTTGAATTTGAGAGGTTATCCACTATCACTACTTCATAGCCTTTGGCCATCAGTTCGACTGCGGTATGTGATCCGATGTATCCGGTTCCTCCGGTTACTAAGATTAAGTCTTTCATGTGTTTAGTTTTGTTACTTTTCCGTCCTCTAATTTATAATTTTCTTTGCTTTCCTGGCATACCGCCAGGCCCTGTTCGTCAAATAGTAGTCGGTGACCGTACTCACTCATCCATCCGGCTTGTTTGGCAGGATTTCCAATCAAAAGTGCATAGGCAGGAACTTCCTTCGTAACTACTGCACCTGCACCAATAAAGGCATATTCCCCAATATCGTGTCCACAAATAATGGTTGCATTGGCTCCTATGCTGGCTCCTTGTTTTACTACTGTTTTGACGTATTGACCTCTTCTGTTTACACTGCTTCTTGGGTTTACCACATTTGTAAAGACCATTGAAGGGCCCAAAAAGACATCATCCTCACAGATCACACCAGTATAGATAGAAACGTTATTCTGAACCTTAACATTGTTGCCAAGAATCACTTCGGGAGAAACCACCACATTTTGACCGAGATTACAATTTATTCCGATTTTGCAGTTTTGCATGATATGAGAAAAATGCCATATTTTGGTTCCCTGCCCAATTTCACAAGGTTCATCAATCACTGCAGTTTCATGTGAGAAAAATGCTTTTTCCATATCAGATTAGTTTCAAAAGATGTTCAGCAATATATTCCTGTTGTGCATTATTCAGTTCAGTATGCATTGGGAGGCTAAGTACTTCCGTGCACAGTTGTTCTGTTACCGGGAAATCGCCCTTTTTGTAGCCGGCGCTTAAAAATGCCCCTTGCAAACTCAGAGGAACGGGATAATATATCATAGCCGGAATTTTTTGATCGGCTAGTTTTTGTCTTATTTCATCACGTTTCCCAGATTTTATCCGCAGTGTGTATTGATGAAAAATGTGGCTACTGTTTGCAAATCTGACCGGAGTTTGAATTTGATCATATCCTGCCAGAAGTGTATCGTAATAATCGGCAGCTGCTTTTCTGGACTGATTGTATGAGTTCAGATGCCGTAGTTTTACTCTCAGGATAGCTGCCTGAAGGGTGTCAAGTCTTGAATTGACTCCGATTTCTTCATGGTAATACTTGATCTGTGATCCATGATTTACAATTACACGAATTTTTTCTCCCAGTTCTTCATTGTTAGTCATCAAGGCTCCTCCGTCTCCAAAGCAACCCAGATTTTTTGATGGAAAAAATGAAGTTGTTCCAATAGTCCCGATTGTTCCGGTTTTCTGGCTAGTTCCGTCAGAAGAGTTATAGTTGGTACCTAAAGACTGGGCTGAATCTTCAATTACATAGAGCTTATTATCTTTTGCAATTCGAAGAATCTCATCCATATCTGCTGATTGTCCGAATAAATGAACCGGAATAATAGCTTTGGTTCTGGGAGTGATAGCTTCTTCTATTTTCTTTGGGTCAAGATTGAAGGTATCCGGATCAACATCAACCAATACGGGCTTTAGTTTCAGAAGAGCAATAACCTCAACGCTTGCAATAAATGTGAAATTTGAGGTAATAACCTCGTCTCCTGCTTGTAAATCAAGAGCCATCATGGCCACTTGAAGAGCATCAGTTCCATTGGCACAGGTAATCACCTTTTTAACCTTCAGGTAGCTAGCTAATTCAGTTTGGAATAATTTGACGGAGGGTCCGTTAATGAAGGCAGTTTGCTCTATTGTTTCGCGGATTCCGGCGTCAACTTCCTCTTTAATTCTCTCGTATTGAGAAAGGAGATCAACCATTTGTATTTTCATAGGTCTGGTGGTATTTGTAATCTGAATCAAAGATAAAAGATTAATTCGAATCATTTTTTGATGAATGGGCAACAGGGAACATGCAGTAATTCTTTCCAGAATTTGGAGGATTGTTTATTACTGGTTAATTTTGTTAATTGATTAAGAAACGGGATGATTCTGGATAAATACATACGTGAGTTATTATTTCGTGAGGATTGTGTAATAATCCCTGGTATGGGTGGGTTTATTTCAAGCTATGCGTCAGCAGAAATTCAGGAGGAGTCGCAGACTTTTGTGCCGCCTACTAAAGAAATTGGGTTTAATGCTGAGTTAATTGCTGACGATGGTATGTTAGTATCTTATATGTCGGTTGAAATGGATCGACCTAAAGATGTGATTCTTGAGATGATTACTGCTCAGGTAGAAGAGATTCTTGAGATTTTGGCCCGGGGAGAGAAGGTAAATATGGAGGGTATTGGACAGTTTAGTTCGGGCAAAGGTGGAGCGCTTATGTTTTCGGCTCATTTGGGAATCAACTTTCTGATGGATTCTTTCGGGCTTTCTACATTTACTTTTCCGGTTTTGGAAGCTGAAAAGCAAAGCATATTCAAGCGTTCAATTTTTTTCCGTCAAGTAGTTTTTCACCCGAGGGAAACATTGCCTGGATCGATAAAAAAGTCACATGAAAAGGACCACATAAACCAGCAGTTTGGTATTGCCTTGGCAATTTTGGTAATATTATCTCTTTTGCCTTTCAATTCAAGGATTTCTGAATCTATTTTTCGTCATCCTGCAGCCTTAGGCCCTTTACCTTCATTGGTCATCGTCGATCCACCTGTTGAACTATCAGGCAGAGGTGCGATTACAACTTTATACCAAGCTGAGTTTATTAATTCTGATGAATCACCTGCTATGAAATATCCTATTATTGCAGGCAGTTTTCAGTCAGGCCAGAATGCTGATTTACTCTATCAGAAGCTTATTTCAAGAGGTTACAACGCGAAAGTAGAGCAGACCAGGAAATCTTTTTACAGGGTAATCATGGCCGAGTTCATTACTCTTGACAAGGCTGAACTTGCCTTGCTGGATTTGCAGGCAGGAAACCGGGATTTAAAGTTATGGATTCTTAAATAGCTATTTTACCTCGGCTCCATTACTGGTTTTTATTTCCGGAGTAACAAAGATTAATCCACTTGCATCTTCTGCCAGGAGTATCATTCCCTGAGATTCAATACCTTTGATTTTACGAGGAGCAAGGTTAGCCAACAGAGAAACCTGTTTGCCGATTAGTTTTTCCGGTTCAAAATACTCTGCAATTCCTGAAACGACCGTTCTTTTATCCAAACCTGTATCAAGAAGAAGTTTAACCAGCTTTTTTGTTTTGGCTACTTTCTCTGCTTCCAGAATGGTGGCAGTTCGAATATCCATTTTCATAAATTCCTCATATGTGATTTCTGGCTTGGCAGGCCTTACGATGGTTTTCTGAGTTTCGTTAGCTTTTTTTGTGGCCAGTAGTTTTTCAACCTGAAATTCTACCTGTTTGTCATCAATTTTATCAAATAAAAGTTCTGGTTTGTTTAGTGTATGTCCATCAGGAATTAAGCTGATATTTCCTATGGCCTCCCAAGGCATTTCTTCGATATTCAGAAATGATCTGAGTTTTTTCATGCTGAAGGGTAAGAATGAATCCAGCAGAACCGAGATATTGGCAGTAATCTGAAGGCACACATTAAGAATTTCCCCAACACGTTTTTCATCTGTCTTAATCAGCTTCCATGGTTCTGTTTCTGTCAGATATTTATTACCCAGGCGGGCCAGTCCCATTGCTTCAACCAGAGCCTCGCGAATTCTAAAAGCCTCCAGACTTTTTTCTACCTGGGCTTTTATATTATCTATCTGTCCAAGAATAACTAAATCTTCTTCAGATATTTTGTTAGCTGGTGGGCAGATTCCCTGGAAATACTTTTGCAAGAGAACCAGGGTTCTGTTTACAAAATTGCCCAAGACAGCAACCAGTTCATTATTGTTTCTGGTTTGGAAATCTTTCCAGGTAAAATCATTATCTTTTGCTTCAGGGGCATTTGCAGTTAAGACGTAGCGTAATACATCCTGTTTATCAGGGAATTCTTCAAGGTATTCATGCAACCATACTGCCCAATTTCTGGATGTAGAAATTTTGTCGTTTTCCAGGTTCAGAAATTCATTAGCTGGTACGTTATCCGGAAGGATATAATCACCATGGGCTTTCAGCATGGAAGGAAAAATAATGCAATGGAAAACTATATTGTCTTTTCCAATGAAGTGAATCATCCTGCTGTCTTCAGATTTCCAATATTTTTCCCAATCCGGGGTTAGCTCTTTAGTGGCTGATATATAGCCAATTGGCGCATCAAACCAGACATACAAGACTTTCCCGTCTGCTCCTTTCACAGGAACAGGAACACCCCAGTCGAGATCACGGCTAACAGCTCTGGGTTGCAGGCCCTGATCGAGCCAGGATTTACATTGACCATATACGTTGGGTTTCCATTCTGTATGATCTTCAAGAATCCACTTTTTAAGATCGTCCTCATATTTGTCAAGAGGCAGGTACCAGTGTTTGGTTTCTTTCAAAACAGGTGCTTGTCCTGATAGTGTGGATTTTGGATTTTTCAGGTCGGTAGCATTCAAAGAGGTTCCGCAAGACTCACATTGATCACCATATGCTCTTTCATTATTGCAATGCGGACAGGTGCCCGAGATATATCGGTCGGCCAGAAATTGTTGTGCTTCAACATCGAAGTACTGCTCGGTTGTTTTTTCGATGAATTCACCCTGATCGTATAGCTTTTTAAAAAACTCAGAGGCTGTTTCAAAATGAATGGGTGCGGATGTTCGATGATAGATATCAAAAGAAATTCCGAACTTATCAAATGCTGCTTTATTCATTCCGTGGTAGCGGTCGACAATATCCTGCGGACTCACATTTTCCTGTTTGGCTTTCAGTGTAATTGGAACTCCATGTTCATCAGATCCACAAATATAGACTACATCTTTTCCATTTTGACGAAGATATCTCGTATATATATCTGCGGGGACATATACTCCGGCCAGGTGACCAATGTGAACAGGGCCGTTTGCATACGGCAGGGCGGCAGTAACTAGATAGCGTTTATAATCTTTCATCCTGTCTCCAAGTTTATTAATTGATAGCAAATCACAAAAGTACTTCTTATAATGAATACAGCACAAAAATCAGAACATTTATGTTTAGGAGCAAAGGGAGAAGAAATTGCAGCAATATTCCTCAAGAAAAAGGGTTACCTGATTGTGGAGAAAAACTGGAGGTTACAGCATAAAGAGCTGGATATTATTGCGGTAGATGGCAATGAGCTGGTTGCAGTGGAGGTTAAAACTCGCACAGAGCCTATTCTGGATAATCCCACAACGAGTATCAATCGGAAAAAGCAGCGGAACCTGATAAGCGCTGCACATGCTTACGTGAGGATTAATCGTATTTCTCTGGATGTCAGATTTGATATTATTTGGATTCGGATGGATATATCAGGACGAGCTGATATTGAGCATATACAGGATGCTTTTATCCCTGGTCTTTGAAAAGCTGAATTAGTATCTGCTCCAATTCTTCGGCTTTAAATGGCTTACTTAAATAATCGTTCATGCCAGCTTCAATGCAAGTCTCCTTGTCGCCTTTCATAGCATTGGCTGTCATGGCAATAATATGGATAGGCTTAATTTGGTTATTTTCTGATTCATGAAGCCTGATTTGTCGCGTTGCTTCAAGTCCGTCCATAACGGGCATCATGATATCCATAAAGATGAGGTCATACTCTGTCGATTTGAATTTTTCAAGAGCCAGCTGTCCATTTTCTGCCAATTCCACCTGATAGCCCATTTTTTCAAGATGTAAAACGGCAATTCTTTGATTAATCTTATTGTCTTCAACCAGAAGGATCAGGGGCTTATGTATGGATACAAGCTCTGTTTCTTCCGGCTGTTCTGTATCTATTGTCTCGTCTCTATCACTCAGGTCAATTGTAATCTCATCAAATCCTGCTGGCTCATCATTTTCTTCAGCCAGAGGTTCGTCAGGAGGTGGAATAAGGTCAACTTTCAGTGCTTTTTCCATACTGGTTTTTAGCTCCTGTATTTTGACAGGCTTATTCAGGTAGCCTGCAAATCCGCTTTCTTTCAATTCGTTAGGAGGTATTATATCAGCAATAGAAGATAACATCAACATTCTTACCGGGTTGGCTGTGAAGATTTTGTTGACTTGTTTAGCAAAGCTAAGCCCATCCATTTCAGGCATTTGACAATCAACCAAAACGATATCGAAGGGATTACCTGAGTTTATGGCTTCTGTGATTTGATCAATTCCGTGTCTGGGGTCAGTAACTTCCTCAACCTCACAAAACCAGAATTCAAGGTATTTTCTGAAAATCTGAAGATTAGTAGTGTTGTCGTCTACAACCAATACCTTAAGTCCGTTGATTTCTGAGTCCTCATTTATTGGTTCCTGAAAGACATGTGTGTCTTCATTGAAATAGGCAGAAAACCAAAAAGTAGATCCTTTTCCCGGTTTGCTTTCAACATCTATGGTTCCGTGCATCATACTAACCAGCTTTCGGGAAATTATGAGTCCCAAGCCAGTTCCTCCAAATTTCCGAGTTATTGAAGTATCGACCTGGCTAAATGATTGAAAGAGTTTTTCTTTTTGTTCAGAGGCGATTCCAATCCCTGTATCGCTAACCTTAAAGATCATTTTGTATCGATGTTCTTGTTTTTCAGATAGCTCAGCTGAAATAAAAATTTCACCTTTCTCTGTGAATTTCACAGCGTTATTGGCCAGGTTCAGCAGAATCTGCTTGAGACGAAGAGGATCGCCAAAAACGTTTTGAGGGGTGTCTGTATCAATGAAGGTTACCAGATTGAGGTTTTTCTGAGCTGCTTTAATGGCAACAATATCTGCTACTTCTTCAACTACCTTGGTGATAGAGAAAGGAATTGATTCAAGTTCCAGTTTATCAGCTTCAATTTTTGAGAAGTCAAGGATATCATTAATAATAGACAGAAGGGTATTGGCTGAATTTTCAATAATCTGAAGATATTCATGTTGATCATCTGAAACATCTGTTTTCAGCAGAATTTCTGTCATACCGATAATCCCGTTCATGGGAGTTCGGATTTCATGTGACATATTGGCCAGGAAATTGGATTTAGCAAGGCTGGCTGCTTCAGCTTGTTCCTTGGCTTTCAGAATATCAATAGTTCGCTCTTTAATCCTCAGTTCCAGGTCTTTGCGTAATTCAGAAAACTCATCTGCCACTTCGTTAAAGTTTTCCGACGAGGTGCGAATTTCTGTATAATCAAAGGAAGGGAATAAGCCGCCTTCTTCTCCTTTGACCATTCCATGAGTAGATGCGTATATTTCACCCAGATAAATATCAAGGGCATTGAAATGCAAAAAGACGAATATTCCTATCAGGATAGTTGTAAGCACAACGAACAAAAAAACCACTCCTTCTTTGTGAATATTGTTGCTAACGTATAGTCCAACAATAATCAGACTAACGAAAACCATTAATACCAGGAAGCTGAATGCAGATTTAAAGGAATAGCTTTTGGTTTGCTGGAGAGGGATATCTCTTTTGTGGGCTTCTTCTTTTAGTACTGGTCGGAGAAGGCTTACAGCAAAGTCGGTAATTAAATACGCAAAATAGGAGTAGATAACAATTGCCAGGATTCCAGCCCCGAAAATAATCAAAGCATCAGTAATCGAGTGTTCGTGAAAATAAACTGCAGTAGAGGAAACAAGAGCTACAAGGATGGCATACGACAAGGAAACGAAAAAATTATTGATTGGCAGGCGAATAAAAGCTTTGGAGAAGAGTTTAAATTCCTTGTCGTTTATTGCCTTAATGGGAGCCCAGTCTAATCCTTTAGTCAAAAATTGATTGACAATTATGGGAGTTTTAGAAAAGCCTTTGATTCCATTATTGCTAAACAAGCCGTAGTGAATGTAATGTATAATCGTGGTTGTTGTTGTTGCAACAATAATGGCCATTAAGCCATTTTTTATGGCTGATCCTGTAAAGTCATGAACTCCAAGAACAAGAAAGCCAGAGTAAAGTGATGCAAACCATGCACCGGTTACTGAAAACAGGGACACGGCAAAACCGAACGAAATCTTTTCTGCCAGTGGAGAAAAGACAGAGCGGAGTATGAAACGAAGAAAGCCATATTTACGATACGGTTGTAGAGGCATACCATAGTAATTCCAAGCAAATCTACTAAATTTGCTTATTCGTTTCACTGTAGCTAATTATAATTGTATAAAAGAAATGCACATTGAGATTTTGCGTGAATATTGTCTTTCCAGGAAGATTCAAAATGAACTTAGGTCAAATCACAGGATTAAGTAGGATTTTCGATGTACGATATATTTAATATTAACGATCCCAGGGAATTTGAAAATACCTGTCTGGATACTTTCAGGTATCAATATGAGCATACAGTAATCTACCGTGAGTTTGTGGATTTAATAGGTGTAGATTCCAAAGAAGTACAGCATATTAACCAAATTCCATTTCTTCCTATTTCATTTTTTAAGACCCAGCGGATCATTTCCGACGAGAAAGATGCTGAAATTATCTTCAGTTCAAGTGGGACATCAGGCATGCCTGCCAGTCAGCATCTGGTAAGCGACTCTGATCTATACCGAAAAAGCTTCACGAGAGGGTTTGAATATTTCTACAGATCTTCTGCCAACTACTGTTTTCTGGCCTTGCTTCCATCCTATCTTGAAAGACAAGGTTCTTCCCTGATCTTTATGATGGATTATTTCATCGAACAGAGCAGGTTTCCGCAAAGTGGGTTCTATCTGAATGAACTGGATGAATTGGCTTCAGTTCTAAAGGCAAACACAAAAAATAAAATACCTACCATCCTCCTTGGAGTAAGTTATGCACTTCTTGATCTGGCTGAATTTTATCCGATGGATCTGAGCCAGATAATAGTTATGGAAACAGGAGGAATGAAAGGTAATCGTCCTGAAATATCCAAAGAGAAGTTACACGCAATTTTCTGTAATGCATTTAACCTACAGGTAGTTCATTCTGAATATGGAATGACAGAATTGCTATCACAAGCATATTCTCAAGGTAATGGAAGGTTTTTTGCACCACCCTGGATGAACGTTTGGATAAGAGATCCCTTTGATCCACTGGCATATTTTGATTCAGGAAAAGCCGGAGGAATGAACATCATTGATCTGGCCAATCTATATTCATGCTCCTTTATCCAAACGGATGATCTGGGGAAACTAAATGAAGACGGTTCATTTCAGGTTCTTGGTCGTCTGGAGGCCACTGACGTAAGAGGCTGTAATCTCCTGGTTCAATAAAGCAGAGTCGACATTTCTCAGAGCCGACACATGGGTCTGCCCCTACTGGCCTCTGATTGCTTTGATGCCTGGTAATTCTTTTCCTTCTATATATTCAAGCAGTGCTCCGCCTCCTGTTGAAACGTAGGATACCTGATTGGCCATATTGAATTTATTGATAGCGGCTACAGAATCTCCACCACCAACCAATGAGAATGCGCCATTAGCAGTTGCTTTTGCTATAGCTTTTGCCACTTCAACAGTTCCTTGCTGGAAGTTATCCATTTCGAAAACACCCATAGGACCGTTCCATAGAATGGTTTTTGAGTTAAGGATAGTTTCTGTGAATTCCTGAATAGAATTTTTGGCAATATCCATTCCCATCCATCCTTCTGGAATTGCGTCAATTTCACTTTCTGCACGATTAGCTTCATTACTAAAAGTATCGCCATTAAGGCTATCTGTTGGGAGTAACAGTTTTACTCCGGCTTCTTCGGCCTTTTCAATAACGGATTTAGCGGTTTCAAGATAATCTTCTTCAACCAGAGAATTACCAATTTGGCCTCCCATAGCCTTTATAAAGGTGAAAGTCATGCCACCTCCAATGATTAGGTTATCAACTTTGCCCAGAAGATTTTCAATAATGGTGATTTTGGATGAAACTTTGGCTCCGCCGAGTACGGCTGTAAAAGGTTTCTTCGAGGCACTAATTACGCTATCGATACTTTTGAGCTCATTTTCAATTACAAATCCAAAGAGCTTTTCCTCGTTAAAATATTTGGCTATTATGGTTGTTGATGCATGTGCTCTGTGTGCTGTGCCAAAAGCATCATTGACATAAACGTCGGCCAGATCGGCCAGTTTTTTTGCAAATGCTTCATCACCTTTGGTTTCTTCTTTGTAGAAGCGCAAGTTTTCCAACAATAATACTTCGCCTGGCTTCAGTTCTCTGGCAATCAAAGCAGCCTCTTCACCAATACAATCAGGAGCAAATTTCACTTTCAGGTTCAATTTAGCTTCCAGATCGGGAATCAGGTGAACAAGGCTAAACTTTTCTTCTGGTCCGTTTTTCGGACGGCCAAGATGTGACATGAGGATAACTGATCCTCCATCTGAAAGTATTTTTTTAATACTAGGAATGGTTGCTCGTATTCTTGTATCATCAGTAATTTCATATTGAGCGTTAAGGGGCACATTGAAATCTACCCGTATTATTGCTCTTTTTCCATTGAAATTATAGTTGGTCATCGTTTTCATAATCAAAAAATATTGGGATTAGTAATTCGACAAAGATAAATAATGAGTCAGGATTTTTATATGAACTTTGGTATGAATATTTTTGGGGTTTCAACAGATGTTGTTTAAACAGATAATTGGACATACCGCTATAAAGAACCGATTGCTTCGGTCATCACTTAACTCACGGGTGAGTCATGCCTTGTTATTACATGGTCCTGAGGGGAATGGAAAATTTGCTCTGGCCATGGCATTTGCACAATTTTTGAATTGTACCGGCATAAAATCTGAGGATTCTTGTGGAGTTTGCCCATCCTGCCAAAAGGCAGCTAAATTAATCCATCCTGATATTCACTATATTTTTCCGGTTGCGACTTCGAAAAAGGTTACTTCAGACCCTGTCAGTGATCGTTATATTGCCGAATGGAGGGAATATATTGCTGATTTGCCCTATCCCAGCTTGCAGGGCTGGATGAATTATCTGGATATTGAGAATAAGCAGGGAGGTATTTTCAAGAAGGAGGCAGAGGAATTGTTGCGCAAGCTTAGTTTGAAAGCTTTTGAGTCGGAATATAAGGTTGTGATTATCTGGCTCCCCGAGAAAATGAATCCCACTACTGCCAATAAGTTGCTCAAGGTTATTGAGGAGCCGCCTGAAAAGACAGTTTTTTTGCTGCTTGCTGAACAGACGGAAAAAATTCTTCCAACCATCCTTTCAAGAACGCAATTAATCATTGTACCCAAGCTGAGTGATGAGGATCTTGTTGAAGGACTCGAGGAGCGTTATCCTGAATTGGCAGAGAAGCTACCTGAAATTGTTCCTCTGGCAGAAGGCAATTATTTGCGAGCTGTTAATCTGCTAAATACCAATGAGCAGATTCAGTTTTATCAGGAGCATTTTATCAAGTGGATGAGAATGTGTTTCCGCTACAGAGTTAATGATATTATTAATTGGATTCCTGCTATTGCCAGTATGGGTCGCGAGAGACAGAAAGCTTTTCTTCAATATGGCTTGCATCTGATAAGGGAAAATTATTTACTTAATCAGAATCTTGAGTCGGTGACGCGAATGACCCCCACAGAAAGGGAATTTTCGAGTCGGTTTTTTGCTTTTATTCATCCGGGCAATATTGAAGCTCTGTTTTCCAGTATTTCCAAAGCAATTCAGCATATTGAGATGAATGCTAATCCCAGGATTTTATTTCTTGATTTGAGTATGGAGATGTATAAGGCGCTAAAAATCAAGGCATCTTAAGCCATCCTTCATTTGTTACGCTTTTAATCTGGAATCCTTATCTTTACTGGCTGATAAAATTAATCCTTCCCTGGCTGAAGAGCATTAGGGAATCAATATATAACACCCATGACAATAACTGTTGATCCCGGATTGTTCCGGGGGTGCCCGCGACTGGATGAAGAAAAAAGTCAAAATGCCAATTCAAGCCATGACAGCTGTTGCAAGTTGAATGCAACTAATTGGTTATCCGATATACCTCATAATATTACCGAAAATGATCTGGTGGAGATTCGTTTTAAAAATACCCGAAAAGGGTATTACCGTAATGTTAATGCCCTGAATTTGAAAGCCGGAGAGTTGGTGGCTGTGGAGGCATCACCAGGGCATGATATTGGAATGGTTTCGTTAACTGGTCCTTTGACGATTAATCAGATGGCCAAAAATGGGATATCTCACAGAGACACTGAATTCAGAAAGATTTACCGGAAGACTAAGCAGACCGATATTGATAAGTGGAAAGAGGCGATTGATCTTGAGCAGAGAACTATGATTCGCTCTCGGCAAATAGCCATGGATCTGAGTCTTAACATGAAGATCGGGGATGTAGAATATCAGGGCGATAAAACAAAGGCCATATTCTATTATATTGCAGATGAGCGTGTTGACTTTCGGGAGTTGATAAAGGTTCTTGCTGATGAATTCAGGATTCGTGTTGAGATGCGACAGATTGGAGCCAGGCAGGAGGCTGGAAGGATTGGCGGAATAGGATCATGCGGACGTGAGTTGTGCTGCTCAACATTTGTTTCAAATTTTGTTTCGGTAACAACTACAGTAGCCCGGCAACAGGAGCTCTCTTTAAATCCCCAGAAGCTTGCCGGTCAGTGTGGAAAGCTAAAGTGTTGCCTCAATTATGAGGTGGATGTATACCTTGATGCACGTAAGGAATTCCCTTCTCCGGAGATTATTCTTGAAACAGAAGAAGGGAAAGCGTATCACCAGAAAACAGATATCTTTAAACGAGTAATGTGGTATTCATTTGACTCTGCTCATGCTACCAACCTGATGTCGGTTCCGGTGGAACGTGTGAAAGAAATTATTCAATTGAACAAGCGGGGTCAGGTTGTTGAGCGTTTGCTCCTCAAGAAGCTGGAAGAACTTGAACCAATTGGATATATGAATGCTGTTGGTCAGGAGAGTCTTACACGATTTGATGACAAAAAGAAAAAGAAGCGGGATAATCAGCACTGGTCACACAGGAAAGGAAGACGCAAACCATCAAGATGATAAAACTGCGGATAGCTATTGCCCTAATTATGATTAGCCTGATGACCTTTTCTTGTCATCGGGGATTCTTGTTTGAGAGTACGGTTTCATTACCTGCTGAGGGATGGACTACTGAAGGGTTTGTTGCTTTTGAGGTGATGGTGGATGACACTATCGGGAATTACAGCATTGATTTATACATTAGGAATGACGGGCGGTATGCTTATTCAAATCTCTTTTTGTTTATTAATACTCTTGCACCAACAGGAGCTCAAATCCGTGATACGATTGAATGCACTCTGGCTGACAGGTCTGGAAAGTGGCTAGGAAGGGGAATCGGGAGTCAATATAGCATAGAGATACCATACAAATACAGAGTTAGTTTTCCGTATAAAGGCATCTATCGTTTTGAGATTGAACAGGGTATGCGGCAGAATCCTTTATTACACATTACTGATGTGGGAATTTCCATAAAAGCGGGAGAATAATTGTGGCACGACCAAGTAAGTTAAAGCGATTTGCTGAAATGAGCGAATTCTCTCACGTATTTGAGCCTGATGGTCAGGCAATCATGCGGGAGGATTACATGATGAAAGGATGCTGGAAGGAGAAGTTTTTCCGGAATGATAAGCCTTTGACTGTGGAATTGGGATGTGGAAGAGGAGAATATACAGTTGGATTAGCAGAAAAATTCAGTGAGAAAAACTTTCTGGGCATAGATGTCAAAGGTGCGCGTATGTGGAAGGGGGCCACTTATGCTCTTAAGCAAGGGCTGAGTAATGTTGGCTTCGTGAGGAGCAGGATAGAGTTTATTGAGCATATTTTTATGCCGGGAGAAGTGGATGAGATCTGGATTACCTTTCCTGATCCGCAACCAAAAAAGGAAACTGCCAGGCTGATACACACTAATCTGCTCAAGTCTTATCAGAATGTTATCAGGCCAGGCGGATATATACACCTCAAAACAGATAGCAGAATGTTGCATGAGCATCTGCTGTTCATTCTTAAACACAATAATATCCCTCCTGAAGTAGCTACTGCTGACTTGTACTTAACTCACCCTGATGACGAATTGCTTTCAGTGAAGACCTATTATGAGGAAAGTTTTCTTGCTCAGGGAAAACCAATAACTTATATCCGTTTCAAGATTCCTGAAGGACATGTATTTACAAAAACAGAATACTTTAATGCACAAGCCTGGATCTGATATTGGATTTTTTGAACGGGTTTTTGAGGTGGTCAGATTAATTCCTCCAGGCCGGGTAAGTAGTTATGGTGCTATTGCCAGGGCCATTGGTTCTCCACAGGCAGCACGTATGGTTGGATGGGCTGTTAATCAGTCTTTTTCTGGTGGAGAGTTTCTTCCGGCACACAGGGTTGTTAACCGGAATGGTTTACTCACCGGGAAACGTCATTTTGGTGGATCAGATGTAATGCAGCAATTGCTCGAAAGTGAGGGTATTCTGGTTGAAAATGACCGGATTACTGATTTTGAAAAGCATTTCTGGGACCCAATGGAATTATCTGATTAAAACTCTCTGTTACCTGAGTCATTTTTCTTACTTTTGCAGCTTAATTTAAATTAAATAAAAATAAGCGGAGCCATGTCATTTACAAAAGAAGATGTACACAAAGCCCTTAAACAGGTTATTCACCCGGAGTATGAA
The DNA here is from genome assembly GCA_034658635.1 of Bacteroidota bacterium. Taxonomy (GTDB): domain Bacteria; phylum Bacteroidota; class Bacteroidia; order Bacteroidales; family UBA12481; genus JABHCC01. The sequence goes on from JAYEFL010000186.1 coordinate 64,198, forward strand.
AAGGATATTATTGATCTGGGAATGGTTCAGGATCTGATTGTTGATGGAAAAAAAGTGAGTTTTAGCCTGGAAGTTAAAAAGTCTAATGATCCATTTGTAAATTCAATTAAAAAGGCCAGTGTCAATGCGATCATAGCTAATTTGGGTGATGATGTGGAGATAAAGGGAAATATTGATGTTAAAGGAAATACTCCGCTTGTTCAGAAAGGTCCTCTTTCTGATGTCAGGAATATTATTGCAGTTGCTTCAGGAAAGGGAGGCGTTGGGAAATCTACGGTTGCAGCTAACCTGGCTGTTGCATTAGTAGCAAAGGGTTATAAAGTAGGGTTGATAGATGCAGATGTATACGGACCATCTATACCAAAAATGTTTGCAGTTGAAGATGATCGTCCGGTTTTAGAAAAAATTGATGGAAAAGACAGAATTATCCCGGTTGAGAAATATGGTATTAAGCTTCTTTCAATCGGTTTCTTTGTTGATCAGAATGACGCTCTGGTATGGAGAGGCCCGATGGCTACAAGTGCATTAAAGCAATTGATCAATGATGGCGACTGGGGTGCCCTTGATTACCTTCTTATTGATTTACCTCCGGGTACTGGTGATATACATCTGACTATGGTACAGACTGTTTCTGTTACAGGAGCTGTTATTATTTCTACTCCGCAGGCTGTTGCTTTGGCTGATGCAGTTAAAGGAATCAGTATGTTTGCCGGCAAGCAGGTTAATGTTCCGGTTCTTGGCTTGGTTGAGAATATGGCCTGGTTTACGCCAGCAGAATTACCAGAGAACAAGTATTATATCTTTGGGAAAGATGGATGTAAGAAATTAGCTGAGAAAAATGGCCTGCCATTGTTGGGTCAGATTCCATTGGTTCAGAGCATTCGTGAGGGAGGTGATGAAGGTACACCCGTAGCTTTAAAGACTGATTCTGTTATAGGAAAAGCTTTTGGAGAGCTTGCACAAGCAGTTGTTGAAGGGGTGGAAAAGCGGAATAAAAACCTGGCTCCCACAGAAATAGTACAGATTACAACGAAATAACAAATCGATAGAAGAATTAAGATTAAGATTATGACAGATCAGGAAATAAGAGCGAAAATTGAATCTGTTCTGGAGCAGGTTCGTCCGTATCTTCAGGCAGACGGAGGAGATTTGAGTTTGGTGGAAATTACAGATGACTACGTGGTTAAGGTCAGGTTGCTGGGGGCTTGCGGTTCATGCCCGATGAGCACTATGACTCTGAAGGCCGGTGTAGAGGGAACTCTGAAAAAAGAAGTGCCTGAAGTATTGTCAGTTGAATCGGTTTAGATATCTCCGTTTTTAATCATATTGTAAATCTTAGATTTACCAATATCTAATTTCTTAGCAACCAGTACTACGTTGTTATTGTTTTTATCGAGGTAGTGCCGGAGGATTTTAGCTTCAAAGTCTTTGAGGGTCATGTCCTGAGCAAAGAGGTCAAGGCCGGTATTCGATGGTGTGAACATGATATGTTCTTCTTCAATAATATTGTCACCTGACATGACAGCACTGAGCTCAACGATTGCTTTTAGTTCCCGCACATTTCCCGGATACTGGTAGGCTAAGAGCTTATTTCTTGAGTTCGGACTAAAGTCCATTTTCGAAAGTTTGTTTTCTTTGCAGAATTCCCGCAGGAAATAGTTAGCCAGCAGGATAACATCGTTTTCCCTTTCAGACAGAGGTGGTAATACAATGGGCAACCCAAGAAGCCGGTAATACAAGTCTTCACGGAAAGTACCTTTCCTGACTTCTTCCTGAAGGTCTTTATTGGTGGCAGTAATTATGCGGGTATCTATTTTAATTGTTTTATTTCCCCCAACTCTTATTATTTCCCGTTCCTGAATTGCTCTAAGGAGTTTCACCTGCAGATCGATATCCAGTTCTGCCACTTCGTCGAAGAAAATCGTACCGCCATTGGCTTCTTCAAATTTCCCAATACTTCTGGCATAGGCTCCGGTAAAAGCTCCCTTTTCATGACCAAACAACTCGCTTTCCACTAATTCCCGGGGGATTGCTCCCATATTCACAGCAACAAATGCTTTGTCTCTTCGTATAGAATTGTAGTGTACAGTCTTGGCAACCAGCTCTTTGCCGGTTCCGGTGTCGCCTCTAACAGATACAGTCATATTCTGAACCCGTATTGCCTTCTCAATGAATGCAAAGACATTTTTTATAGCCTTACTTTCCCCAATAATTGCTGAAGAAAAGTCATATTTCTCTTTTATCTGCAGTTTTAGTTGGCTTACCTCAGTTTTTAAGCTTTTGCTTTCAACAATTTTATGGATGGTGTTTAATAATCGTTCTTTGATATTCTCATCCTTGGTAATATAGTCGTAAGCTCCCTCTTTCAATAGTTTTACTGCAGTACTGATATTATCTTGCCCTGAAATGACTACGACTTCAATATTAGGGTCATAATTTCGTACTTTGGCCAAAACATCATGCCCTGTCATGTCTGGAAGAGAAAAGTCAAGCGAGATAATGTCTGGATTATCACTTAATTTGTCCAGAAGATCCTGGCCATTATAAAATGTCTGGATCTCAAAAGCAGGATTTAATTTGAGATGATGTTCAATTAGTTTGTTATAAAACTTATCATCTTCGACTACAAATATCTTCATGTTTTAGGATGGCGGGTTAAATAAAAACAAACTACAGGTAACTAATGTACTAATTATTTGATGGAATAAAATAATTTTGCATAAAAAGAGTTATACTATTTTGAACAATAATGCTAATTTGAAAAGACAAGCCTCTAAGTATTCAGCAGGATTTCTGGTATTGCTGGTGATTCTCACTGCAAGCTGCAGCACCAAGAAAAATACTTTGATAAGCAGGAACTATCATAACCTGACTTCTCATTATAATATATATTTCAATGCTTATGAGATTAAGCGTGAAGGACACAAAAAAATTGAGAGTTCTTTCCAGGACGATTTCAATAAGATTTTGCCCATTGATATTTATACTCAGAAGGAAGTAGCCCGGCGCCTGCTGCCTGATATGGATAAGGTTATTAAGAAATGTTCGAAAGTGATAACCATGCACTCTATAACATCAAAACCAAAGCGTAAGAGAAGGGGGCGCCAATCAGACAGGCAGAAAGAATTTTACCGGCAGAATGAGTTTAACAAGTGGATTGATGATGCATATTTTTTGATGGGTCAGGCTTATTATCTCAAGCATGACAGATTTCCTGCTATCACAAATTTTGAATATGTAATTCAACAGTTTCCGAATGACGGGTTAAAACAGGAGGCCAATCTCTGGTTGGCAAAAACACATTCAGCTTTGAAAGACTATGTTGCTTCAAAAGATATTCTTGACAGGCTGGAGGCTGACCCTGAATTGTCAGACAGATTAAAAGGGGAGCTTGCTGTTGTAAGAGCCCAGTGGCATCTGATGCAGGATGAATATAGTGAGGCTATTGACTATTTATCAGAGGCTGTGACTTATACCAAGAAAAAGAAGACGCTAAGCAGATACACCTATATTATTGCCCAATTGTTAGAAGCAGAAGAGGAATTTGCTCAGGCTTCATTGAAATATGAGGAAGTAATCAAACTGAATCCTGATTATCGAATGGCTTTTAATGCAAAGATCAATCGGGCAAAACTGTATGAAGGGGATGCAGATACTGGTAAGGAGATTAGAAAACAGCTTGAGAAGATGCTTAATGACGACAAGAACCTGGAGTTTTTGGATCAAATATATTATGCTTTGGCAGAGTTAGACATAAAAGAAGGAATGGTGGATACTGCTATTGAAAAATACAAGCTTTCAGCACAATTCTCTGTAGATAATTTCCATCAGAAATCCTTATCTTATCTTGCCTTAGGTGAAATTTTTTATTCCCGTCCTGAATATATCCCTGCTCAGCTGTATTATGATTCCTGTATGTTGACTTTACCTGAGGAATTTCCTGACCGGGAGTCGATACAAAAATTAAGTCTTAGCTTGAATCTGTTGGCTGACAATCTGAATATGATTCACCGTGAAGACAGTCTTCAGGCTATTGCTGCGATGTCTGAAGAGGACCGTGAAACTCTCATTAAAATTAAAATGGATGAAGCCAAAGCCGCAGAGGAAGAAAGGGCACGTCAGGAAGAGGAGGAACGGATGAACGGACGGTCTTCTTTCAGGAGTGCAGGAGGTGGACCCGGTGGGGCTAATATGTCTATGGCTCCTGGTGGTATGGGAGGAAGCCGCGGTGGAATGGTTGGAGGTGGAGGTGGAGGTATGTCAGGAAAAATAGGAGGAGCCTCCAGTCAGTGGTACTTTTATAATCCAACAACATTGAGTTACGGACAAGCTGAATTTGCCAAGCGTTTTGGCAGAAGAAAACTGGAAGATAACTGGAGACGATCAAATAAAGGTATTTCCTCCAGTATGGGAGATATGTCGACTGAAGGAGAAGAGGGTGATATTAGCACCCCATCGGTTAAATCCAATGCTGATCAGTTTCAACCTACGCAAAGGGATTATTATTTAGCAGATTTACCACTTAATGACACTCTGATTCAGGAATCTAATGATCGGATTCAGATGGCTTTATTTAATGTGGGCAAGGTGTTTAAAGATGAGTTATTGAAAGAAAGCGAGGCAATTGAATATTTTGAACTTTTGCTTGTGCGTTTTCCTGAAACGGATCGTTTGCTTTTTGCTTACTATAATTTGTATCAGATATTTGTTTCCCAGGGTGAATCTGATCGAATTGGGTATTATAAGAGTCTTATTTTAAATAGATTTCCCGATAGCCGGTCTGCCAAGATTATCAGTAATCCAAATTATTTCAAAGAGATTGAGGAGGCCAGACGAAGTGTAATTAATTATTATACAGAAACTTATGAGATTTTTCATAATGAGCAGTATGAGCAGGTTATAAGCAATTGTGAAGCAGCAGATACTGCTTTCGGACTCAATCATATCAGGGATAAATTTGGCCTGTTAAAGGTGATGTCAATTGGAGCAATTGACCCTGGCAACACAGCTCTTTTGACTAACAGGCTTAACGATCTATTATTTAAATACCCTGAAAGCGATATCAAAGAAACAGTTAAGATATTGCTTGATTATCTTCAGGATGGCCCGGCAGAGTTCTCGGAAGAAAAATCCAAAGGAGGCGGATTGAGTATTGGTAAGGTTGAGAAGACTCTCATTGAGGAAGTTGCAGATTATTCATTTGATGATGATGATGTTCATTTTTATGTGGCTGTAGTTTCACGGAGAACTCAGGATCTGAATCGCTTGAATTTCAATATTTCGAATTTCAATGTAGACAACTACGATCAGGATTTTTTCGAGGTGGCTTCTGTACCAATGAATGATGATCTGATGATTATTACGGTTAAGAACTTCGGTGATGCGAAAATAGGCATGGATTATTATTATGCTCTTCTGGCTGATCCCACAGTGTTCAGTGAGTTTAGTGAAACAGACTTCCGCCATTTCATCATTTCCCGAAGTAATTACAACCTCTTCTACAAAAACAAGAATGTGTTCAGGTACATTCAGTTCTTTAAGGAGAACTACCTGGATAAGGATAATTAAGCAAGTATGGTAAATAACATAAGCATATTATGGGCAGATGATGAAATTGATCTGCTTAAGCCTCACATATTATTTCTTGAAGAAAAAGGGTACCGGGTGAGGGAGGTGAACAATGGTGATGATGCAATTGAGGCGGTTGAAAAGGAAGAATTTGACATCATTTTTCTTGATGAGAATATGCCTGGTTTAACCGGATTACAGGTTTTAGCCAAAATCAAAACTATCCGGGCTCATATCCCGGTAGTAATGATAACGAAGTCAGAGGAAGAGGCGATAATGGATGAAGCTATTGGTTCAAAAATTACTGACTATCTGATCAAGCCGGTAAATCCCAATCAAATTCTTTTAACGATCAAGAAAAACGTGGATACGAAACGTTTGATTAGTGAGAAAACTACTTCGGGCTACCAACATGAGTTTAGTAAAATTGCGATGCAAATGAATGAGCGTCTGCATTGGTCAGAGTGGATTGACCTGTATAAAAAGCTTATATATTGGGAGCTTGAGTTGGTTGGGTCAGGAGAAAGCACAATGGATGAGGTGTTTCAGATGCAGAAAAGAGAAGCAAATATGAATTTTGCCAGGTATATTCGAAATGAATATTCCGGCTGGTTTTCTGCTGACCTTGGTGAGCGTCCAATGATTTCACCAGATATTTTTAAGCACAGGGTTTTTCCTTATCTGAAGGAAGATAAGCCAGTGGTTATGATCATTGTGGATAATCTGCGATATGATCAATGGAAGCTCATTGAAGGTTTGATTCAGGAAGACTATACCGTGCAAGAAGAATTGTATTTTAGCATACTTCCTACTGCAACACAGTATGCTCGCAATGCGATGTTTGCAGGACTAATGCCTTTAGAGATATCCAAAATGTATCCGGATCTGTGGGTTTCTGATCATGAAGAAACCGGTAAGAACATACATGAGTTGAGGCTGCTTAATTTACAGCTCCAGAGAGCTGGTCTTTCGAAGAAAGTTTATTACGATAAGATAAACAATAACCGGAGCGGTAAGAAAATTGCTGATAATCCCGAATTTCTTCTCAGTCATGATCTGTCTGTTCTGGTATTCAACTTTGTGGATATTCTTTCACACTCACGAACAGAGATGAACATGATCAAGGAGCTTACCGATGATGAAGCTGCCTACCGTTCACTGACTCTGAGTTGGTTCCAGCATTCTCCACTTCTGGATCTGTTTCGAGAACTGGCTACAAGGAATGTTAGAGTAGTATTAACCACAGACCATGGTACAACAAGAGTTCAGGATCCTGTAAAAGTGATAGGGGATAAATATACCACCACAAATCTCCGATATAAGCAAGGCAAGAATTTGAATTACAATCCAAAAGATGTCTTTGAGATCACAACTCCTGAGGATATTCATTTGCCCTCCAGTAATGTGACGTCAAGATATATCTTTGCGCAGAGCGATGATTTTTTTGCTTACCCTAACAATTACAATCACTATGTCAAGTATTACAGAAATACTTTTCAGCATGGAGGGGTGAGTCTTGACGAGATGCTTATACCTGTGATTGGACTGGATCCGAAATCCTGAGAAGACCGATGCTATGGGAGGAACATTTTTGATTCGAGGTTTGGACAATTTGGATGAGGCGGCCAAGTGGCTGCTCGGCCAGGTTGGGTTGCAGCGTCAATTGGCTTTCGAAGGGGAAATGGGTGCCGGAAAAACAACCTTTATTCAAGCCATCTGCCGTGAACTGGGGGTAACACAAGAAGTAACCAGTCCAACATTTGCTCTGGTTAATGAATATGCTGGTTCTGCAGGACTGGTGGTTTATCATTTTGATTTTTACCGCTTGAATGATCCAACAGAGGCTCTTGATTTTGGCCTTGAGGATTATCTTGCCAGCGAGGCTATGTGTTTGATGGAATGGTCAGAAAAAATCGCTCCTTTTCTTCCAGAGGATGTCTGTAGGGTATATATTGATGTATTACCTGATCAAACCCGTTTGCTCCGGGTATCTTAAATTTGTAACTTGCCTGTGCCCGGATGGGCTTAATAGCTAAGCTATATGCATGAGACAGATAAATCCTTTTCACATCTACAGTCCCTGATGGTTCAGGAAGAGATGCTGGATACGAAGAGAAAGGGCAAACAATTAAAGGTTGGGGTTATTGCTGAGTCTGATTCGAATGAAACACGTATTCCATTAAGTCCTGAAGGAATAGACCAGCTGGTGAAAGCGGGTCATCAGGTTTTAGTTGAAAAGGGTGCCGGAACAGGCAGCCGGTTTAGCTCTCACGATTTTTCAGAAGCCGGAGCCTCAGTTGTTGACAAAAAGGAGGAACTCTTTGCTGCGGATATTCTTCTCAAGATATCACCCTTAAGCGACGTTGAAATTGGCTTACTGAGGGGTGGACAAACTCTTATTTCGAGTCTGTATCTGGCTACAAGAAATGAAGTTTATTTCAGATCTCTGATGCAGAAGAAAACCACTGCTATTGCCTATGAATTATTACAGGATGATTATCAGGAATTTCCGGTTCTCAGATCGATGTGTGAAATTGCCGGAACTGTTTCGGTTGGAATTGGCAGCAGGTATCTAAGTACTTATGATAACGGAAAAGGGATTTTGTTGGGAGGAATTACCGGATTAACACCATCTGAGGTTTTAATTCTCGGAGCTGGAACAGCTTCTGAGTATGCTACCCGAACGGCTCTTGGAATGGGTGCGGTAGTAAAAGTATTTGATAATGTGATTCCGCGTTTGCGTGATCTGAAGCAAAGAGTGGGACAAGAAGTTTTCACTTCTGTTATGCATCCACCTGTACTGAAAAAAGCTTTCGAAACAGCGGATTTGGTTATAAGTACTTTGCAGCGTTTGCATCATAAGAGTTTTTATCTGGTTCCTGAAGATCTGGTTATGAGTATGAAAAAGGGATCTGTACTGCTCGATATGCATATTGACCAGGGATCCAGCTTTGAAACTGGAAGGTTAACTACTCCGGATAATCCGGTTTATCGCGAGCATGGAGTAATCCACTATATGGTTCCTAACATTACTGCCCAGGTAGGACGTACAGCATCAGTTGCTTTGAGTAATGTGATGATTCCCTTATTGATGGATAAAGGGCGTTGTGGGGGAGTTCACCAGCAAATATTAGAAAACTATGGTGTTCGTCAGGGAGTTTATCTTTACAATGGAATTTTAACCCATGAGATGATAGGAAATTATTTCAGGATACCATATCAGGATATTGATCTGCTTCTGGCTGCTTTTTAAAAGATTGCTCTGACAGAAATGTTGCCCGTATGTATTATGCTGCTTCCTTGTGACAGGCGGCCGCTGTAATAAAGATCCAACTGAATCACCTCATTAAGTTTTCTCCGGATACTAACATTTGCCATACCATTGTTTCCAGGACGAAAGCCTTTAAGCATTGCATAAGCAACAGGCGAGTTTGCATTACCATTGAAATTCAAATGAATATATTGAAAGTCAAAGTGAATTAAGCCCTTACCTGGCATTTGATAATCAGCTCCTATTTCAATGCGGTTTTCTAAAAGATCTTCAATGCCGTCAAGGTTTTCTTCTGTGCTCCATTTCCATCTCAGATTAAGTCGGGCTTGGTCTCCTGTCTCAATAATCAATGAGAAATTATTACGCCAAAAAGCCAGCTGATAATTTCTGCTTAGAAAAAAGCTGGATTCATATTTATTATGTCCCCGTTCGAGTCTGTTATTTATCCAAATCGGATCAAGGGGACGAAATCTTGAGACCATTAGATGAGATTGTTTAGCCCGGAAATCAGTTCCATAGCTCATAAGATTCTGGTTTTCTGATTTCTGAAAAATATAGTCAAAACCAATTTTTTGACTTTCTGTATTGAAAGACAGCACGTTCCTGATTTGTGATTGGAGACTAACCAGCAGGGAATCCTGCCAAAGGAAGGGGTTCATATTGCTGATCAGATCTGTTCTGCTTGTTCTGCGGTTAGCGGTGAGAGAGAACTGGTTGTTAATACGATTCAGGAATTGTCCTTTTGTTGTATCTGATTTTAATAATCTCCCCGGATTAAGGCTGATAGTTTGGGTAAACCTGTTTGTGTAAACCGGAACGTATTCGTTCCCTGGCTTGAAAACCCTGATAAAACGGGCCTGATCAGAAAAGACAGCCGCTTCAAATTCATCCAGTTCTTTTATATTGTTACCATTGTAATCCGTCCAGGTGTAATATCCTTGTCCGGGAGCTACCTCCAGGTAGTAAAAATCCTGTTTTCTCTCCAGTCCGGATCCGATTTCGTAGAAGCTTCTAGAAACCAGGGCGGCTCTGACTGCCTGGAATCTTTTTTCAGCCCGGATAGTCATAGATTGATCATTGGATGGCTCAGTGATGCCAGCTTTTTTGTTTTGAAGAGCTCTCCAGTTTACCGATAAGCGTGTGCTTTGTCCTGATTTCCCCCTCAGGTTAAGCCCGGCACTGCTTTCCCATGCTTGATTATCAAGAACCAATCCGGTAGAATCAGGCAGATAATCAGATCTGTTCAGAACCTTAAGGAACCAGGGAATGCTGTTGGATTTTGGGTTAAGTAGTTCAAGTTGCCATTCCTGAAACTTGAAACTGCCAGGCAGGTATTGATTCTCCTGATTAAGTGACCATTGATTGCCTTCATGCCTCTCTTTCAGACGGATAGCCACATGTTCCCATTCCTTGCCAAGGCGAATATCATGTCTCAAAAAGTTAGTATTCCTGAATGAATCTGAAGAATTCATAAGACTGGCTGTCCAGTTTATTGAGAATCCTCTTTTTCTCACTTGTCCGGCAGTATTTTGGCGATATGCAGAATAAGTGCTGGAGTAATTCAGGAATTCAAAATTATAGTTGGCATGCAGACTGTCATTTCCAATGAGCAGAAATCCGGTTTCCACCAGATTTTCGGTTTCCGGAATAATTCCTTCATTCAGGTTCCAGTCTCGCTCAAATTCTATAGCCCGGTATTTTTCAATAGGATCGAATTGTTTTCCAGACCTTCTGTAGGCAAAGAAGCTGGTAAGACCTAGGGTATTATCATGATTCAGCCAATCCTTGCGGTCGATTCGCATATTCAAGCCCATCCCATTATCATCCTTTGTATCTAATTGAGAAAAGGTATTAAGATCGTTTGAGGTAAATGATATTTCAGCTCCAAGAGACATTTTTGCTCCCAGTTTCTGATGGGTCCCAAGACTGTATACTTGTTTGCTTTGAGGTGTAATTAACCTTGTGATAGGTTCATAACTCCCCTGAAGAATTCCATTGACAGGAGCTTGCCATTTATATACTTGTCCGTTTGCCCCGGTTCTGACGGGCAAGTAGTTTCCCTGGCTTTCACCAACAAAAGAGAAGCCAGCCTGGTAGCGGGCACTATCGGGATGAGTTGAATAAAGGAGTATATTGGGATAGGAGATTCCGTTCACAAGAGTGTCTGTTTTTTTGTACAGTACACGATCGTTTATGAAGTCGGTTTCATAATAATTATTGACTCTTGCCTGGTTGAGATCATCCCCTATGCTGGCCAAAAGGTTCTTCTGATCTGCATTTAAATCCTGGAGGAGAGATTGATTTTTTGCATCTGATTCTGAATAGATGTTGAAATAAATATCTCCGTTTTCCCCTGTCCATTTATGATCGGAAGCGAGCAAAAAGCGAGAGTAACTTCTTTCAGTATACTCAAACTGAGCGATGATTCTTTTGTCTTTGGTGATAAGGTTCTTGGGAGTAAAGCTCAGCTCAGCGGTATTGTAATTGATCACATAGTCTTCATTTTCACCTCGTTTCAGCAAGCGACCATCGAGATAGACTTTTTCGCTTCCTGCTATTATCTGGATGTATTGTTCTCCTTCTCTGCCAAATAAGCGGTAAGGACCCTGGTTGCCTTCGATACCTGCCAATGGCATCCGGTAAAACTTTCCTTTGACAACAGCAGCTGTTGTTCTTATCTGCAGAGAGCCTTTGTTTTCTGTTTTAAGGGGAATGGATGATTGGATTTGAACTCCCTGGATGTTTCTGTTCATTCGCATGAAATAGCCATTCGGACTATCAAGTACAAAATCTCCTGCCAGAAGTTGTGTTTCAGGGCTGAAAACCCGAATATAGAATCGATCGAAATCCTGAATCTCCAGCTTTCAGGTAAAATTAACCAGCAGTTCCGGATTGAAGCTCAGCTTAGCGACTCAAATATACCTGTTCAACCTGAAGGAAATACCCGGCAGATTCAGGATTTCGA
>JAYEFL010000187.1:0-36158 GCA_034658635.1 Bacteroidota bacterium
TTTCGAAGAGGCCTTGAATTGGTCAATTGGAGGACTTGCTGTTTTTGATCAGGTCAATCCACTGGCTCTGATTAAGTCAAAGGGAAAGAAGTCTTCATCAACAGGATTAGCTTATAATTTTTTTTTGAACCGGGCCTCAAACGAGCTGGGTTTGCAGAATCAGAATGTGGATACAGTTTATTTGCAAAATATATGGTTGAGTGCATATTTTCCGGTTTTGTTACCAAATTCCAATGTTCAGGAATGGGTAGTGGCAGAAAAACTTCTAATAGAGAATCCTTTTCTCCTCCGTAGTTCAGCCTTCAGAGATGAGTATCTCATAAATCTGAATGGCTGGCCAAGGTGGGCCTTAGATCGTTTAATTGAAATTAGTTCCCAATCAGATTTGCTTGATGAGCCTTTGGTTCAACTTATCAGAAATCGGGCAGACCGGCAGTTCAGCCAAATTAATGATAGTATTGGAAACTCTTACCCGGGATTAAGAAACGGAATTCGTAATAGTGTTGCTGAATACAATCATCTGAGTCTTCCAGATGATCTGTTTATTCCCAGACTTCCCAATGTGGATCCAGGAGAGAATGCAGGTTTCAGGATTTATCCAAACCCGGTTCAGGAGAACTTGTTTATACATCCGGAGGAATTGCAGGGACTTAGTAAGATTTTCGAACTGACCTACGAGATTAACTCCATTAGCGGACAATCGGTGAAAGTCGGAAAAGTACAATCCCTTGTGGATTTTGTAATTCCGGTCTCCCATTTTCCAGCGGGGATATATACTATCTGTTTAAGGGATGTTAAAAGATTTTATGGCACGCGTAAGTTCATTATCTTGCGTCCTTAATCAGAAGTTTCATGTTGCAATATAAACGTTTCATATTTAACCCAATACAGGTAAATACCTGGGTTGTTTACGAGTCTTCAGGTGATTGCCTGATTTTCGATCCTGGTTGTTCTGACCAGGCCGAGCAAAATGAATTGAGCAAATTTATCGCAGAAGAGGGCTTGAATCCAATTGCCGTAATTGCTACCCACGGACATTTTGATCATATTCCGGGGGTTAGTTTTGTGATGAGTAGTTATAATTGTCCATTCCTGGGCAATGAAAAGGATCAGGAGCTGATTAAATATGCACCGGAGCAGGGAAGTCTCTTCGGATTCAATTTTGATGCAAAGCCACTGGTGTTTGACCGCTTTCTGAAAGATGGGGAGGACCTTCAGATTGGTACAATTCATTTGAAGGTTTTTCATGTTCCCGGACATTCAGCCGGGAGCCTGGCCTTCTATTCATCTGAAAGTAAGTTTGTGGTGGTAGGAGATGTTTTGTTTAAAGGATCTATTGGTAGAACAGACTTGCCGGGCGGTAACTATGAAACATTGATCAGGAGTATTAAAGACAAGCTGTTAGTGTTACCAGACAATACCCTTATTATGCCCGGTCATGGTCCGGAGTCAAACATCGGACTGGAGAAAACCACCAATCCATTTTTAGTATAGCAAACAGAAAACCTGCGATTAATCATTTCGGAAATTGTTTTTGTTGCCTTATTTTAATCCCAGTTTTAACCAAAATAAATAATGAGTTACGATCAATTTATAAAAAGACATATTGGTCCCAGAGATCAAGAAATAGCAGAAATGCTTGAGAAAACAGGGGCAGACTCCATGGATGGTTTTATCGATTCCATTGTTCCTGCAGATATTCGTATGACAGAGTCTCTTGATTTACCAGATGGTTTAACTGAGCAGGAATACGCCGCAAAGATAAAGACCATTGGTCAAAAGAATAAAGTTTTCCGGTCTTACATCGGAATGGGTTACTACGGAACTATCCTGCCGGCAGTGGTAAAGCGAAATATTCTTGAGAATCCATCCTGGTATACATCCTATACTCCTTATCAGGCAGAGATTTCTCAGGGCAGATTGGAGGCCTTACTTAACTTCCAAACTATGGTCATGGAGCTAACCAGCATGAAAATCGCAAATGCGTCATTATTGGATGAAGCAACAGCTGCTGCGGAAGCTATGATTATGATGTTCAATAAAAGGAAGAGAGATCTGCTTAAGCGTGAAGCCAATGTGTTATTTGTAGATCGGAATGTTTTCCCTCAAACTCTAAGTGTAATTCAAAACAGGGCTCTTCCTCTTGGTATCGAAGTACAGGTTGGAGGCATGAACTCTCGCCCGGCTGATGATAAAATATTTGGAGTCATTGTTCAATATCCTGCAGGTGATGGAAAGATTCTGGATTATAATTCTTATGCAGAAAGGATTCACAATAAGGGAGGATTAGTTGCAGTTGTTGCTGATTTGATGTCTTTGGTTCTTATTACCCCTCCGGGAGAATGGGGGGCTGACATTGTTGTGGGAAGTACTCAGAGATTTGGTGTTCCTATGGGGTTTGGTGGTCCGCATGCAGCCTACTTTGCTACAAGGGAGGAACTCAAAAGAAGTATTCCGGGAAGGATTATTGGTGTTTCTGTTGATCAGCATGGTAATAAGGCCTTACGGATGGCATTACAAACCCGGGAACAGCATATTAAGAGGGAAAAAGCCACTTCTAATATATGTACAGCCCAGGCTCTTCTGGCTATTATGGCTGGTTTTTATGGAGCTTATCACGGACCAAAAGGTTTATTTGAGATTGCATCAAAAATTCATCAGGCGGCGAGAACTTTGGAGCTTGAGCTCCGAAAACTTGGCTACATTCAGGAGAATAAGGATTATTTCGATACTCTGCGGGTGGTTCTTCCAGAAGATCTTGATACAAAGAAATTGAAACGTACTGCCCATCAGCATAAGATAAATCTCAGATTTTTTGATGATGATACTATTGGGATTTCAACGGATGAGCTTAGTGATTTGTGGGATGTCAATGCTCTACTGAAGATGTTTGCAGAGGCTGTTGGAAAAGATTCTCCGGTTCTGAAGGAGCTTGAGAAAGGTTTGGGCTTTGGGCCTGAGTTTTTGAGAAAAGGTTCCTATCTGCAAATGCCTGTTTTTAATTCGTGTCATTCTGAAACTGAAATGATGCGATATATGAAAAAACTGGAGAGGCGGGATATCAGCCTGACTCAGTCTATGATACCTTTGGGATCATGTACGATGAAGCTGAATGCAGCAAATTCAATGTTTGCTCTTAGCTGGGATGAGTTTGCTAATATTCACCCCTTTGTTCCTGAGGATCAGTCTGAGGGATATGCCCAGTTGATTGACGAACTGCAACGTGATTTATCCGTAATAACAGGATTCCCTGCTATTTCATTCCAGCCAAACTCAGGAGCTGCTGGTGAGTATGCCGGACTTATGGTTATTAAGAAATATCATGAGGATAAAGGTGATAATCACCGGGATGTAATTTTAATTCCTGCTTCTGCGCATGGAACTAATCCTGCCAGCGCTGTTATGGCAGGAGGGAAAGTGGTTGTTGTTAAGTGTGATGAAAATGGCAATGTAGATCTTGAGGATTTGAGAACCAAGGCCAAAGAGCATGAGGAGAACCTTATGGCTTTTATGGTTACTTATCCATCAACACATGGAGTATTTGAGTCTGGAGTTAGAGAAATGACCAATATCATCCATGCCCACAGTGGTTTAGTTTATATGGATGGAGCGAATATGAACGCTCAGGTTGGTTTAACCAATCCTGCCTTAATTGGTGCAGACGTTTGCCATTTGAATTTGCATAAGACCTTTGGAATTCCTCATGGTGGAGGTGGCCCCGGTGTAGGGCCTATTGGTGTTGCCGAATTTCTTAAAGAGTATCTTCCCAGTCATCCTGTGGTTTCTACCGGAGGAAAAATGGGAGGAGCAATTTCAGCAGCTCCGTATGGAAGTGCGATGGTTCTTACTATCACGCATGCTTATATCCAGATGCTTGGTGGCAAAGGACTGACCAGGTCTACCGAGATTGCTATGCTTAATGCAAACTATCTGGCTACTTTACTGAAAGATCATTTTGGTATTTTGTTTACAGGTGAGAACGGACGTGTTGCTCACGAAATGATACTAGATTGCAGATCATTTAAACTTGAAGCAGGGATAGAGACTTCGGATATTGCAAGACGACTCATGGATTATGGCTTTCATGCTCCCACACTGTCATTTCCGGTTCATGAAACTTTGATGGTTGAACCTACCGAGAGTGAATCGAAACAGGAGCTTGATCGATTTATAGAAACGATGATAGCTATCCGGTTTGAGATTGCAGATATTGTTGACGGAATTGCAGATAAGGATAATAATGTTCTAATAAATGCACCTCACACTGCAATGAATATTGGTGATGATACATGGAGTCATCCTTACGGAAGGCAAAAAGCTGCTTTTCCGCTTCCTTGGGTGGTTGAAAACAAGTTTTGGCCAATTGTTGGCAAGATTGACAATGGGTATGGCGACCGCAATCTTATGTGTAGTTGTATAGGTATAGACGAATATATATAATTGAAAAGGCCGGTCACTGACCGGCCTCTTTTTTACCTTATGTATAGTTTAGAATTATCACGGTAACCTTCACGATCTTCATACCAGTCCATAAAACTATAGCCACCACTCGTTGCCCACTGTTGAAACTTTAAGTGTCCTTGATTAATAGGTACTTTTTCAACTGTGTACACAAAAGAAACAGGCAGGTTCATTCCCCATGGTAATCCACGTGCTGTTTTATAGTAGTAATCATAATCTGGATTGGTGGCGTCATCGCCGGTTCCAAATCTATTCTGGTCGGCCAGATCGGTAGGCTCATAACCAGGCAGGTGAATTTCCCAACCCCGGTCATTGGTTCTGAAAAGGAAAGGATTATTTGGTGCATTGCCTAAATTCTTTATGCTCAGACCTGAAGTGAAATCAATTTGAAGATTTATGTCAATAGGTTCAACATATTTCTGTTTCAAATCAGTGTTGATTCCTAAGCCTTCTCCTGAATGTGTCAGTAGCTTAAATGCATCATCAAAAACTATAATGGTTGCCAGGTCTTGTTTGTTTTCAGTTCCATTGCCGGCAATATAAATATCATCATCAGTAAATTGGTAATCGCTTGTAACTTGTTTGATCTTATCCGGAGTGATATCCATTTGAAATCCGAAGCCATTATGTATACTGGCACCAATCGCGCGTAATTTGTAATTTATGATCATGCTGGTTATTTCATTCTTAGCATTTTTCACGTGATTATAGCGGTACCCAAGCACCAGATCATTGAAATCATAATCTCCTTCATTGGGCCACATATCCTCAAAAGCCAAGGTTCCAAATTCTTTCTCACTTGGATAATAATTGTTAAAGGCTTTGTTGGCATCATTTGGGTATGCATCTTCATCATCTTCCACGCCATCACCATCTGAATCGCTTACTCGTCCTTTTACTGTTAGAACAGCATTGTCAAACTGGATCTGACCAGTACCCCAATCGTTTGTCCAGATAAACGCTGTAAGAGTAGTAGCGTCTGCAGGCATTGTGGCTGTCAGTGTCATTGTGTTCCACCCTGAGCCTGGATTTTTAACTTGCACATTATAAAATTTGATTAATCCCCCATTATTTCTTCTGGGTGCAAAATACAACCAGGCATAATGTGAACCTGATAATGCGCGAACTTCTGCTGAAAAGCTTACCTCTTCTCCTTCTTCAACATCGATAATCTGACAAATACCTCCATAGACATTTCTTGTATTTTGGATTTGTACGACTTTACTAGATCCAGTATCAATAATACTTGTGTATGTGTCGATGGTTCTTGTTACATACCACTGCTCAGTTACTTCAGTTTCACTAAACCAGAAACTCTTTTTTAAAAAGTCATCTGACTCAAAATCACCGTTTGTCAGCCAATTTGCACCAGATTTTAATAGTCCTTTATCCAATAGTCCTTTATCCAATAGCCCGCCAGGTTTCATCAAGGGCTCACCTCCCATTATAGTATCAGGCGGGTTATTGCCATATGTATCGTTGTAATTTGATTCATACTCATCTGTCATGGATTTCATCCCGGGATCCAGAGGTAATATTTTCCATCCGGCGAAACTCCTGATGAAAAGGGTATCCGTTTGAACAGGGACCAATACTGTAGTGCGGAGAATCCCTTCGTGATCAGCAGCCCCCGCATTTAATACCTGTCCGTTTTGTCCGGGCCCGGCATCAAGAATCTCAACTCTTTTATTACGCTCGCTGTAATCAACGGAAGTGGGCAGCTTAACGGTAATATTCAATGCAGTGACTGCTTCAAAATTAAATTGGGCCGGTACATTCATTTGCCGCATGTCAATTTCTCCATCCGGGAGTTTATTCTTATTGCAATTGCTCACAAGTAATCCAAGCATTGCTATCATCCAAAACATGAAGAGTGCTTTAGTTTTCATAATATAATTTATTAATGATTCTTGTATCAAATATAGATACAAGGATAGTTTTTGACAAGTCTGTTCGTCAAATAGTTATACGGGTTTTTCATTTAGAAGATTCCAGATAGTGGAAAAGCCGGACTTCATTCAGGAGTCCGGCTTTTAAAATCTGGATTATCTGTGTTTTTTGTTGATATAAGCACTAAATTTTGCTTAGGTCAACCTCAAAAGCCCAGGATTCTTTTGGAAAACAATAGCAGTAGTAGAAGCGCATTTTAGAACTTGTATTTGACTCGAAATAGTACATAATTGTTCTTTGATCAGATACTTCGCTCCATTGATTTCTTTCCCACTGGTGGGTTTGTTCCAATTGAACTTCTACGTTTGGTCTTGCCAAAGGATCAAAAGTTCCTTTTAAGGATTGAGAGTTGAGTTCACCTGAAATCAACTCCTGGAACTCAATACAAATACTTCCTTCGGCATCTACGCACACAGCCACATGCATCAGTCCTAGCCCAAAATCTATGGTGCCGCTTGTCCATGTGCCTATGTAGGGTGCAGGTTCTACAGTCAGGTTTGTTGTGAATGACTGAGTAGAACCGTCTTTAGCTGTAACGGTAAATGATACCGGAGAGGAAAAGTCAGTTGCAGTTCCACCAATGGGGCTTAACTGTGCTTCAGGAGATACTTCAATGGAAGGGATCAGATTTAAAATAGACGTTCCGAATGGAACGTTAGCGGTAATATCATTCCCGCTGATAACACCAATGATATTGTGGTCCAGTTCAACATTTTTGCTGGCCTCAAAAATGAAGGAAAGAATTTCCTTCTTGCTGGATAATACTTCTTCCTTTTGACAGGAAGAAAGAAAACCTCCTCCTACTACCAGGACGAGGGCCAGTGTAAAAAACCTTCGTTTCATGGTATATATGTATTTAAGTGATGTTCAGTCTTTCAATACTTCTTCCAGAATGAGGTTGAATACTTTTGTGCTTGTGCTGCCCATGGCCTGGATTTGCTGGGGAACGATACTATTCTTGCTCATCCCGGGAATGGTATTTACTTCAAGAAACCATAAGTGCTTATCTGACAGAATATAATCCATTCTTACCAGACCTCTGCAGCCGAGAATTTGATAAATCCTTTTGGATAAATCTTTGCATTCAGTTGCCACACTTTCCGGAATGTCAGCAGGTGTAATTTCATCAGCTGCTCCTGGGGTGTATTTTGCCTCGTAATCAAAGAACTCTTTTTTGCTAACAATTTCAGTAATGGGTAATGCCAGGATTTCATCCCCGGTTTTGACCAGTCCACAGGTCAGTTCACGGCCCTGAAGAAAAGCTTCGATGATAACTTCAGGGTCTTCTTTAAATGCTGTATTAATTGCAGGAATTAATTGATATGGAGTATTGACTCTCGAGGTGCCACAGCTTGATCCGCCGCTATTTGGTTTAACGAAACATGGAAGATTAATCTTCTGAATAATTTCTTCTTTATTCAGCTTATCTCCCTTTCTTAACCTGATAGAATCTGCAACGGCAATTCCATAATTTTTTAAAAGGCTGTTACAAACATATTTATTGAATGTCAAACTGCTACAGAAAGAATCACACCCAGTAAAAACTTGTTTTAACAATTCGAAATAGGCCTGCAGTATTCCATTTTCGCCCGGATTTCCATGAATAGAATTAAAAACTGCATCAAAGTGTTTTGGAGATCCGTTCTCCTGGTATGAAAAGTCATTCTTGTTGATAGGGAATTGCTCTCCGCTTTCAGATCTGACAAACCATCCCTTATGGCTAATTTCAACCAGTCGTGCATCAAATTTTTCTGGGTCAAGATTTCGGAGTATTTCCTCCGCACTTTGTATCGAAATGGTGTATTCAGAGGAATAACCACCAGCAAGAACAGCGATATGTTTCTTTACACCAGACACCTTACTCAAAGTTACGTAAAAAAGTGCCTGATTGTTACCTGCCTCCTAAATAAATACGCCATTTTCTCATTACCTCAGTCATATCTTCCGGTGTGTCTGATTTAAAGTGCATCCATTTTCCGCTTGTGGGATGTTCAAATCCCAATTCTTTGGCATGAAGGGCTTGCCTGGGTAAAACCTTGAAACAGTTGTGTACAAATTGCTTGTATTTGGTAAAGGTTGTACCTTTCAATATCAGATCACCACCATAATCACTATCATTAAAAAGCGGATGGCCAATAGATTTCATATGAATACGAATCTGGTGTGTGCGTCCGGTTTCTAATTTGCATTCTAGCAGGGAGATGTAGGAAAAGTCTTCAAGAAGTTTGTAATGAGTTATGGCATGTTTGCCTATATCCTCATCCTTAAAGACATACATGACTGTGCGGTCTTTGGGATTGCGACCAATATTGCCAACAATGGTTCCTGACTCTTCTTTCGGTCTGCCCCAAACCAAGGCATGGTAGATTCTGTGGGTAGTTTTGTCAAAAAACTGCTTGCCAAGGTGAGTTTTAGCGTGTTCAGATTTTGCAACTACCAACAGTCCGCTGGTATTTTTATCTATACGATGAACCAGACCAGCCCGTGTATCTTTTTCCTGAAATAGCTCAAGGTCTTTGAAATACCAGGCCAGGGCATTAAGAAGAGTTCCGGTGTAATTCCCATGTCCGGGGTGAACAACCATCCCCGGCTGCTTATTTACCACAATAACCTGTTCATCTTCATAGACAATATCCAGTGGAATATCCTCGGGAATGAGTTCCAGTTCTCTGCGTGGATAGCTGAGTTTCACCACAAGCACATCATCTGGTTTGACTTTGTAATTTGATTTTACCGGTTTTTCATTTACAAAGATGCACCCGGCATCTGCTGCGGCCTGGATTTTAGATCTTGATGTCCCCTCCATTTTTTGAAAAAGGAATTTATCCACCCGAAGAAGACCCTGTCCCTTGTCAGCAACATACCGAAAGTGTTCAAACAGGTCTTCCTGTTCTTCATTGTCTTCAGAAGCTATTAGGGATTCAGTCATAAAGCTTTATTATTTTTCTACTAATAACAAGATTGCCCCTTCGAATTAAAATAAAAAAGGTTCCATCTGGTAAAGAACTGAGATCAAGCTGATGAGCAATTTTATCCATTTTCATTACCTCCCTGCCACTGATGTCAATAATAGTAAGGCTGGCACCAGACAGCACTTCAGAGAAGTCAAGGTTTAATTGATTGAGAACAGGATTTGGATAAACATTTAAGTGGGGCAATTCCGGAGCAAGAAATTCTGCACCATTACCAGATTTCTTTGATTTATTGGCAAAAACGGGTCGGATCATGAGACTTCCTTCGAAGGAAGTATTTTTCCATAATTGAGTCAGTTTGTAGAAAGTTTTTTTCTGACTGTCAGTATTTTTGTCAAATCCGATATTAAGAAAATCAGTTGTGACCTGTTGCCATCCTATGTAATAGTTTGCAGGCACAATTCTGGCGGTATCCAGCCTGAAATAATCAAATCCGTTGAATCCATTTTCCAAACTTGCACGTGCCCCCTCCTGAAGATGGATTAAGTCACCCGGCTGCCCGTCAATTTCATTCCAGACTGCCAATCTGAGATACTTTCTATTTGCATCTTCAAAGCTCCGGTTGAATGAAATGGATATGCCAACCAATGAGTCACCTTCATTAAAATTGTGGAATTGAACAGCTACCATCCCATTATCAGTTCCTTCTCCCGTTAATCCGTAACCTGCTTCTGCTGTGCCGTCATCATAGGCATAATAATCTGCAAATTCCTGAGTATAACTTATTCGGGAGTTTTCTGGAATAAGATCATCGACAGTTGGGTTCAGATCCAACTCAATAGTAAAGCTGGCAGAATCTGTTGCATCCGAAGTGAAGCCATAATTAAATGTAGCATCATATTTTAATTCCTGTAAAGCTTGAATTTCGTCAGCCTCCAAAGATTTCTCAAATCCCTGACTACTTCCATATTCGTCGCTTATCCTGAACACAGGCTCATAATATTTTCGAGAGCCGGATAAGTTTATAAGATGAACCGGGAAGATAGTTTTTACCTCGCTTAATCCTGCCTCCTTAAAATGTTCCCAGGGAAGTGCTGAATAGTTTAGTAACAAAGAGCCCGTTCCTCTTAGAAGACTGAGGTCATTCACAATTGTATCCTGATAATGTCTGTTCTTGTTGAGGTAGATGTAGTCAAGATGCCAATGATCTGCATTAGCAATCAGGCTTGGTTCGAAGGCATTAGCCAGGGAAGCCAGATTTCTGAACCGGAATTGAAAACCAGATTTTAGAAAAATTGCACCTCTGATTGAAATCATAACCTGCTTGAAATCCTCAGATCCTGATCCTGCGGAGCTCCATATCCAATGCCATTTGTTATCAGTTGGGGCATAAAATTCCAGAATTAAGGAATCCTGGGCTTCAGGAGCATCTCCATTTCCCTGAGCCTGGTAATAAAAGCTGAGATATAAGGTAGTGTCTCCACCAATATCCAGATTTATAGGTTTTGATGTGAGATAATCAGCCTGGAAACCACTAATGCTGGCATGATCATAAATGGCTCCAATAGAATCCATAGCATCAAGAGTTGCAACACCTGTTCCTGGGGAATGTATTCCAAAACTGTTATTGATATATGCATAAAAGTCTATCCATTTTGCTTGGTCAGGGTAGGGAGATTCTGTTGAGAAGTCATCTGCAAATGGTAGTTCCAGATCAGACGATCCTGATTTCACATTTTCATGGATCCCTTTTTGTGTGGGATAACTCACTACCGATCTTAAACTCTCTTGAGAGACTCCGGTAAGTGCTACCCAGGAACTGATAAACAAGAAGAGGGTGACTTTTTTTATTCTCATATCACTTTAATTCAATGGGATAATTTCATCAGACTGTAATGTATCCAGTCTGAAAAGACTTGAGTCAGCCATAAACAGCTTTAATGAATCGAGGGTGAGCCAGATATCAATTGGCGATCCCAACTGAGCTTTTTTGTTGTGATAGTCAGGGAACTGCCTGTAGACCAAGGCATTTATGCTGTCATCAGCACTTTGTATACTGTCGTCAAAAACAACTGCACCAATGTTGAAATGGAGATCCAATGACAATGAGGCCGCTGAATCACGGGTCATGTTAATTAGCTTGGGAATATAATCTCTTGTATTGCTAAGTCCTTGGCCAAGAACTAAAATTATTCCAGATCCTTTTTCGATCGGAGTGCCCGGGTCAATGATTTCACCTTCATATTTCTGGTTTAATACATAGGTTCTTGCAAAATATGGTTCATATTCAAGGCTGTCAATAAAGAAACCCTGACTATCTAACAATCTTTTTGCCTGGCGATAAGACATGTCAAAAGCTTTTGGCATCAGTATCATTTCAGGATACCAGCAGTTTGTTGTCAGAAAGATTTTTCGATTTTTTTTGACCCTGAACCCGGCTGTTGGATATTGGTCCAAAACCCTTCCCCCTGGTTGGTCTTTCATATAAATACTATCCTGAATTAGCCAGGTGAGTTCTTGTTGAAAACACAAGTGGTCAACTTCCTGAAGATTGAGCCCAGTGAAATTTGGAACCTGAATTTCTTTTCCATGATCGGTATAAATCTTAAGACTTAACTGAATTACCAGTATTAAACCAAAAGCAATGGCTGTGGCAATCAGAAAGTTCTTCCAAAAAACCCATGTAGTAAGAAACCGCCAGAATGATATTTTCTTTTTAGGCATAACCCTTTCGCTTTGTATGAACGCTTCAGCAAAGATAAAATTATCTTTAGAGATAGATTAATAGGCTTTAATAGTGTTATAAAGAGTGTCGCGTTCAATTGCCTGGCGACCGGCAGCTTTGATTATGCTAAGCAGTTTGTCTGTGCTGAATGAAGGATTTTGATCGTTTGCCCCTGCCATTGAATAAATTTTGGTTGTATCGTCAATGGTTCCATCCAGATCATCTACCCCAAAATCAAGAGATAAAGCAGCCATATCTTTTCCAATCATTGGCCAGTAAGCCTTTATATGCGGAATGTTATCCAGATAAAGCCGTGAAACAGCATAATTTTTAAGGTCTTCAATTACGGAAACTTCTCCGATAGCCGATAGAGCATTATTCATATGCTTGTATTTCAGAGGTATAAAAACCTGGAAGCCATGGGTCTTATCCTGCAGATTTCTAATCCTTTTCATGTGATCTATCCGGTGATGATAATTTTCTAAATGCCCGTAAAGAATAGTAGCGTTGGTTGATAAACCAATTTCATGTGCAGTCTGATGAATTTCGAGCCAGGTTTTGGAGTCGGATTTATCCGGGCAAATCTGCTTGCGAAGCTCTTCATCAAAAATTTCAGCTCCTCCCCCGGGAATAGATCCTAGTCCGGCTTCTTTCAGGATTAGCAAACCTTCTTTAAAGCTTTTTTTGCTTTTGCGTATCATGAAGTCAAGTTCAACTGCAGTGAATGCTTTTATGTGGAGTTCAGGACGTTTTTGTTTTATACTCCTGAGAATATTAGCATAGTACCCCAGGTCGCGCTGAGGATGCACCCCGCCAACAATATGAACTTCGGTTATATCCCGATCTTTAAACCTGTCAATCTCATTGAGAATAGCTTCTTTATCCATTTCCCAGGCACCTTCCTGATTAACCCTTCTGCGGTACGAACAGAACAGACAGTTATGAATACAAATATTAGTTGGCTCCAGATGGAAGTTGCGGTTAAAATATACCTTGTTGCCATTTATTTTTGTCCTGGAAATACTGGCAAGACGCCCTAGGAATCCCAATTCAGCCTTCTCAAAAAGAGCAAGAGCTTCTTCATCAGTCAGCCTTTCTGATGCAACTACTTTTTCTTCAATTCTTTGCAATATCGCTTTGGTCATAATACCTGTTTGCTTGAATGGTAAAAATAGGTAAATTCTGCCTTTTGATGGTAGATTTACTTTTTCCATCTTTGTGACTCCTATGCCAGAAAAGAAAAAAACAGCAGTGATTATTGGCGCGGGGCCGGCAGGACTCACTGCTGCCTACGAGTTGGTTTCTAGAACTGATTACGTGCCAGTCATTTTGGAAGAGTCAGACATGGTGGGTGGGATATCCAGAACAGTTAATTATAAGGGTAACCGGATAGATATAGGGGGTCATAGGTTCTTCTCCAAATCAGACCGTGTAATGAATTGGTGGCTGCAATTTCTGCCTTTACAAGATCTTTCAGGGCAGGAGAAAGTTTCCATACAGTACCATAAGAAAAGTCGCGAATTACCAGGAGGGTTACCTGGTGTTGATCCTGACAAAACAGACAAAGTCATGCTGGTGAGAAATCGCTTGTCAAGGATTTTTTATTTGCGCAGGTTCTTTGACTATCCGGTACGTTTGAATGGCAGAACAATATCTAATCTGGGTATTCTCAGAATGGCAAGCATAGGGGTGTCATATATCCGAATCCGACTTTTCCCAATAAGAAAAGAGAAAAGTCTGGAAGATTTCTTTATTAATCGTTTCGGCCGGGTTTTATACAATACCTTTTTCAAAGATTATACTGAAAAGGTGTGGGGTGTGCCCTGTAATCAGATAAAGCCCGAGTGGGGAGCTCAGAGGATTAAGGGCCTGTCTGTTTCCAGAGCTTTGTGGCATGCTTTGAAATCTATAGTACCAAGGGATGGATCAATTGATCAGAAAGGTGTGGAAACAAGTCTTATTGACCGGTTTTTATATCCAAAATTTGGTCCCGGGCAATTATGGCAGGAGGTTAGAGATAAGGCACTTGAGAAAGGTGCTGAACTGCACATGGAATACAAAGTGGTTCAATTAGAGAAAAGTGAAGATAAAATAACCGGAGTATGGGCAGAAAATCACAAAAGCGGAGAGAGACGTTTGTTTTCTGGCGATTTGGTTTTTAGTACAATGCCTGTCAAAGATTTAATTCTGAGCATGAATGCTCCAGTGCCTAAATCTGTAATGGATATAGCAAGTGGATTGATGTATCGGGATTTTATTGCAGTTGGAGTGTTGTTGACAAAAATGAATGTCAATTCACCTGATGCAGGTATTGAGAGTTCTGTTCCGGATAACTGGATCTATATTCAGGAATCTGATGTGCTTGTTGGAAGAATTCAGGTATTTAATAATTGGAGTCCCTACATGGTAGCTGATTCTTCAAAAGTTTGGTTGGGACTGGAGTATTTTTGCAGTGAGGGGGATGATTTGTGGGAGAGGTCTGATGAGGCTCTGCTGAAACTTGCCGTAAGTGAGTTGCTTGCTATTGGATTGGCATTGGAGGAGGATTTTGTGGATGGGGTAGTGGTGCGTATGCCCAAGACCTATCCGGCATATTTCGGAACTTATGACAAGTTTCACCAAATACGAGCTTATACAGATCAGATTGAGAATCTTTTTCTGCTTGGTCGGAATGGTATGCATAAATATAATAATCAGGATCATAGTATGTTGACAGCGATGACTGCAGTTGATAATATTGTGGCCGGAATTAATTCGCGTGAATCTATCTGGGCTGTAAATACCGAGGAAGAGTATCATGAAGAAGAATAACTCAAAAGCTGTTTACTATCTTTTTCTGACAGGATTGGTACTGATTCTGGTGAATATTCTTTTTGGGATACCACAGGGTGAAGGATTTAATCCGAGCGATGACGGAGTGATTCTGGGTCAATCATTCAGAATGCTGGCAGGCCAGATTCCTCATCTTGATTTTATCAGTATACGACCTGCAGGCTCAGCGCTTTTTCATGCTCTTAGTTTTTTTTCGCCTCTTCCGCTTGAAGTGTCAGCCCGTTGGATTACCCTGTTGCAATATCTTATTTACTCGTTTCTCTGGGCTTGGATGCTGGTGAAGTCTGTGCCCCAGGATTCAGATAGGACCTTTTGGATAATATGCATGTCGGTATTGATCTTTGTGTTGAATCAGAACTATTATAATCTATTTCCCTGGACTACCATAGATGCTTTTTTCTTTTTTAGCCTGGGTTTCTTCATTTACTGGAATTGGAAAGGGGTAGGGCTTGGTAAGACAGAATCCTGGATGCGGTTTTTTCTGATATTCTTCTTCTCAGGATATGCTGCCCTGTGTCGTCAGAGTTTTGCACTACCGTTTTTGGTTCTTGCATTTGTGGTCTTTTTTGAATCCTTGCATCTGAAGAAAATACGAACTTTTGTTTCATCCCTGATTTTCGGGCTATTCCCATACTGGGTTTATGCCTTTATATTGATCAAAAATGAGGCTTTCAAGCTGTTTCTGGATCAAATGGCAGGCAGAACTGAGTTGTGGCAGACTGGGATAGTCAGATTTGGACAGGAATTTTGGGAATCACCTGTTCTGATCTTGTTCATTCTGTTGATTGTTTCTTTTTTGCTTTTCAGATTCGTAAATTCTCCTGTGCTTAAAACCAGGAGCTTAATAAAGTCAGTAAATCTGGTAGTCTTGTTACTGCTTGGCACGACTCTGATCCTGATTATCATGGTTTTTTCACGTCCTGAAAACTTATTCTCGTATAGCTTTATTTTCTTCTGGCTTTTGATGTTACTTATGATTGTTAAGGGCTTACTCCCCAAGCAGGGAATGATGTTGCATCGCTTATCATTATGGGTGCTGTTTGTCGCATGGACATCAGCCATATCATTAGGAGACAATGCCCCTGTTTTTTCAATGGGTGTTCTTGCCGGAGCTTTAATTTTGACCATTATGTCATGGATGCCGGCTGGCACATGGCTTCCTTTAAAGTTTACATATGTAAGAAGAGCAGCTTTGATCATTTCTGCCATTCTGATATTGGGCCTTGGCATTTTTGGCCAGAAATCAAACAATTACCGGGATCTTGATTCAGGACAATTGCATTTCATGATGGAACTCGAATATCCTGGTATGGGAAAGATCAGGACTAATCCGAGAACCTATGAGTATATGAAAGAGATCCGGCGAATATATACTGGTTTAGATCAACCAGAAGGCCGATTTGTTGTTTTGCCAAATGCCAGCTTAATATATCCACTGCTAAACTCTCATAATCCTATGCCTTTGGATTGGATGCAGGGGCCTGAGTTTGTTGGTCAGGAGGAGGATTTATTGAAGCGACTGAGCAATATCAATAAAACTGAGGGAATTTATTTGTTGTTTGATAAGTATAACTCCAAATGGATCGCAGATAGCTTGATGAGTATGGAATTTGATCTGGAAATCTACCCTTACTACCCCTTTTTACAGGACGCAAGTATTCCTCTTGATATGAAATCTGACTGGTTTGATGTCAGGTTGTGGAAATAAATAAAGTGATGGAGGATTTGCTAGACCTTATGACGAGGTTCGTCAGAAACAGAAAGTTTCTTTCTCCCTTTAGCTCTGCGCGATGCTAAAACGCTACGTCCGCTTACAGATTCCATACGTGTACGAAATCCATGTTTGTTTTTTCTCTTCCGCTTTGATGGTTGAAATGTGCGTTTCATTATATATATCCTTTATTATCGTACTCTGATTTTGGTCTGCAAAGGTAAAGTTTATATTGGAAAGAACAAATCTACGATAGATTAATATGCAGGCAAATAGACGATTCTTTTTGTGTCAAAAAATTCTTCCTCGAAATAATCATTAAGATCTATGATCCTGGTCTTTTTATGAAAAGGCTTGAGTTCTTCAATAAGATCACCCCCTTTCAGAGCGATGATCCCATTTTTTAATTTTCCGTTCTGGTCCTTTCGAAAGCGATTTTTCACCCATGGTAAAAATTTAGGCATGGCTGTTACTGCTCTTGATACTATAAAGTGATACTTTCCCGGAAGGGTTTCTGCCCTGGCCTGTAGTGCAATGGTATTATCCAGTTCGAGAGCTTCAATAACTCCGTTAACTACCTTGATTTTTTTCCCAATACTATCAACCAGGGTGAACTTACAAGCAGGGAAGAATATGGCCAGAGGGATTCCAGGAAACCCTCCGCCTGTACCTACATCAAGAATTTGGGTGTTATCAGTGAATGAATGAAACCGGGCAATGGAAAGGGAGTGTAAAACATGTCGCTCATAAAGCTGATCCATATCCTTTCTGGATAATACATTGATTTTATTATTCCAATCCTGGTATAGGCTTTCCAGTTTCCGATATCTGTCGATTTGAACCGGATTTAGTTCCGGGAAATATTTCAATATGATATCCACTCAGATTTCTTTATTTCTCAGAATGGTTGACAATAACTCTTTTGCTCTGAATAATTGGGCTTTTACGGTTCCAATAGGTAACTCCAATGCTTTGGCAATTTCCTCATAAGAATATTCCTTATAGTATCGCAGTTTAACCAGTCGGCTATATCTGGGCTTGAGCTGGTCAACAACTTCTTGTAATAGTATTGCCTTTTGTTTTTTTATCAATTCTTCTTCAGGATCAAGGTCATTAGATGGCAGTTGGATCATTGTGTCATCTTCCTGGTTTCTGCCTTGGCTATCAATGGGTACTGTTTTCCCTTTTTGTTTTCGGATAAAGTCGATTGCATTGTTATTGGCAATCTTAAACAACCATGTACTGAAAGCGAACTCAGGAGTATAGTTAGACAGCTTTTTAAATGCCTTACCAAAGGCCTCAATTGTTAAGTCCTCTGCATCATCCTTATTGTGAACCATTTTCAGAAGCATGAAATAGATAGAGTCCCAATATCTCCTGAGAAGTTGAGCATATGCATTCTGATCGCCAGCTATTGCCTGAATCACCAACTCCAGATCATGTTTGGCGCGCTTGGATAAGTTAGGGCTTATTTCCATCTGCTTGGCTTTTTCCTTTTTTTAGTAGTTATTATAAGATAGGCACCTAGAAAGGGCCATAAAAAATCATATACGAACGAAAGTAGGAATACATTTTTCTCTGCCAAACGATTCATAATGAGTTTAAAGATAACTCCAAATGTGAGAATGCGTATGATTAGAATTAACAAAGCATATCCTTGAAGGATTCCTATACAAAGCAGTAGGATTGATAACAGGTAGACTACTTCTCTGGAAATTAATTCTATTATCAATCTCCTTTTATTGTTTTTATTGTAAACCTTACCGGTTGTAAGGTGCCTCCTTTTTTGCCGGGTCCATTGTTTCCAGCTATTGCCTGGTTTTGAATAGGTGAAGCTTTCCGGATGAATCTCAATCGCAGTATTGAAAGCTGTGCTTGTTTCATTAATGAAGAGATCATCGTCTCCTGAAGCCAGATGGAGGTGAGAAGCAAAGCCTTTGTTTTTGAAAAACAGCGACCTCCGGTATGACATGTTTCTGCCAACTCCTATATATGGTTGTTTTTTGATAGCCAGGCTAAGGTACTGCATGGCAATATACAGGGTGTCGGTGCGGATCCATTTGTTAAGCAATCCTTTTTCAGGAAAATATGGACCATAACCTAAAACAATTTCGGTTTGATTCAGGAAGTTTGATTGCATTTGGCGAATCCAGTTAGGATTAGCAGGCTCACAATCAGCATCAGTAAATAGTAGCTGGTCATGTTTGGCAGCCTTAATCCCGATAGTTTGTGCTAGTTTCTTTCCCTTTGGATAATTATCCCGATGCTCAATTCCGGTCACATATAATTGAGGATACTGCCTTTTTATTTCTGCCAAAACATCAGCTGTTTGATCGGTAGAACCGTCATTGACTACAATAACTTCGAATTCCGGATAAAACTGATTTAAAACTGAAGGCAGAAAGCGTTTCAGGTTTTCAGCTTCGTTTCTGGCGCAAATAATCACAGAAACCGGTTCCGTAGCTGTTTTTACATCCTTTTTCTTAAAGACAATCAATTTGAAGTATACCCCAAGCAGATAATATAGTTGTATTCCCAGCGCGAGAAGTAGCAGAATCCCGACAAAGAGCCAAATCCAGTCAGTCAGGGTCTGAAGTTCAAATTCAAAAAGATTCATAATCATTTGTAGATCAGGGCTTATTGGTCGTAGATCTTTGTTGCTACTATAAGAATAAAGATACTAGAATTGGTAGTATCACGAAATATCCAAGCTGAATTTTTGTCTATCTTTGCAAATTAGTGTATTTCGGATGAACTTCAGGATAGTAAAATCAGATATTGAAAGTCAGGCCAGATCAGGGATTATTGAGACGGATCATGGAAATATTCAAACCCCGATCTTCATGCCGGTAGGTACGGCTGCAACTGTTAAGGCTGTTCACCAGACAGAACTAACAAATGACATTAATGCAGATATCATTCTGGGTAACACTTACCATTTGTATTTGCGTCCGGGGATGGAAGTGATGCGTGCTGCTGGTGGTCTGCATAATTTTATGGGTTGGAACCGTCCTATATTGACAGATAGCGGTGGGTACCAGGTCTTCTCTTTGGCAGCTAACCGCAAGCTGAAGTCTGAAGGGGCTTATTTTTCCTCACATATAGATGGCTCAAAACACTTATTCACACCTGAGAATGTTGTGGATATCCAGCGCGATATCGGAGCCGATTTCATTATGGCTTTTGATGAGTGTACACCCTATCCATGTGATCCAAAGTATGCAAGAGATTCAATGCATCTGACTCATTCATGGTTGGGTAAGGGTATTAAGCATTTCAAATATACTGAATCAAAGTACGGACATAACCAGTGTTTTATTCCAATTGTTCAAGGCAGCGTGTATCCTGATCTACGTAAAGAATCAGCTGAATTTATTGCTGCGCAGGGAATGGATGCTAACGCAATTGGAGGGTTATCTGTAGGTGAACCTGTGGAAGATATGTATGCCATGCTCGAGATTGTTAATGGCATACTTCCGGTCGAAAAACCGCGTTATCTAATGGGTGTAGGCACTCCGGTTAATATTCTGGAAGGGATTGCCAGAGGTGTGGATATGTTTGATTGCGTTATGCCAACCAGAAACGGAAGAAATGGAATGCTGTTTACTCAGAAGGGAATCATGAACATGAGAAACGAAAAGTGGAAATCTGATTTCAGTTTACTCGATCATGATGGAACATCCTTTGTTGATAAGGCATATTCAAAGGCTTATCTCAGGCACTTGATTGTCAGCGGAGAAAGACTAGGGGCGCAAATCGCTTCTATTCATAATCTGGCTTTTTATCTTTGGTTGGTCAGGGAGGCCCGCGATCAGATTATTGCCGGATCCTTCACATCATGGAAAAATAGTATGGTTAAAGTATTAGTAAGCAGATTATAGAATATATTGGGTGAAAAAGATTGACTACTATATCATAAGAAAGTTCCTGGGTACATTTTTTTTCGCTCTGGCACTGATCATTGTGGTTAGTGTTGTGTTCGACTTCTCAGAAAAAGTAGATGATTTTATTGAGAAAGAGGCTCCTCTGAATGCGATAATATTTGATTATTACCTGAATTTTATACCATATTTTTCTAACCTGTATACTCATCTTTTTGTTTTTATTGCAGTTATTTACTTCACCTCAAAGATGGCTACGCATTCAGAGATTATTGCAATTTTATCTTGCGGAGTTAGTTACAGAAGGCTGTTGCGCCCTTATTTTATTTCGGCCGCAGTAATTGCCATTTTTACTTTTGTTCTGGGAAATTATGTGATTCCCTATGCTAATGTTAATCGCTTGAAGTTTGAGGAGAAGTATTTCAATAAGCATTATCGTAATACTGAAAGAAATATACATAAACAGTTGTCTCCCAATACATTTGTGTATCTGCAGACTTACACCACCCGCACTGACTGGGGATCTAAATTTTCTTTAGAGAAAATTGAAGACGGACAATTGGTTTCTAAAATGATGGCTGATTATATTCGATGGGATACAGCCAAGAAAAAATGGAGGGCGCATAACTACTGGATCAGGGAAGTGGACGGTCTCAAAGAGACAATGACCTACGGAGTGGATATTGATACTGCATTGAATATGTATCCTGAAGAATTTAAGCGAACTCATAACATTGTAGAATCAATGCCTACACCTGAACTGAAGCAGTTTATCAGACAGGAAAAATCACGAGGACAAGGAAGTGTACAATACTATATTGAGTTGTACAGGAGGTCAGCTGCCCCATTTGCAGTTTTCATAATGACTATAATAGGGGTGACTTTGTCTACAAGAAAAATGAGGGGAGGGATGGGGATGCACATTGGTTTCGGGATTGCTCTCACATTCTCTTACATACTCTTTATGCAAATATCTAAAGAGTTTTCAATTTCCGGGAGTTTGAAACCAATAGTGGGGGTTTGGATACCAAACATAATTTACACCCTGATTGCGTTTTTCTTGTATAGAATTGCCCCGAAATGATATGAAGCAGCAGAACAAACCCCAAAAAGCGAATGTCCTCGCATTATCGACAGCTCACTTCTTTCATGATGTGTATACTGCTTTTCTTGCACCGATTTTACCTTTATTAATTGACAAGTTGGGTATTAATTTGTTTCAGGCTGGTATTCTGTCTGTATTCCAAAGAATTCCAACTCTTTTTAATCCTCTAATAGGCATTCTTGCTGAGCGGGTTCAGGCCAGATATTTTATAATCCTGACTCCTGCGATCACAGCAATGAGTATGAGCTTGATCGGAATTGCCCCTAATTTCACCGTTTTGGCAATAGTCATGTTGGTCTCTGGCTTCAGTTCTGCCTTTTTTCATGTGCCAAGTCCTGTAATGATCAGGAAAGTATCCGGAGACAGACTTGGTATGGGAATGAGTTTCTTTATGGTTGGAGGGGAATTGGCCAGAACTGCCGGACCGATTGCGATTCTTGCTGCAGTTTCATTTTGGGGCCTTGAAGGAAGCTGGAAGCTTATGCCTGTAGGAATATTGGCTTCCATTTTCCTGTTTTACAGACTGAAGGATATTGAAATCAGAAAGGATTTCCAGCAGAGGCAGATAAAAACAAATTATTTTCAAGTACTCAGAAGTTTGCTTCCAATGTTTATAAGCCTTTCCGGGTTTACATTTATGTTTGGCGCTATTAAGTCTTCTCTTACCCTCTATTTACCAACATATTTAAGTGGGGAAGGATACTCAATATGGATTGCTGGTGCCTCACTTTCAATACTTCAGGCTGCCGGGGTGGCAGGCACATTGATTTCAGGTCCTTTGGCTGATAAAATCGGAAACCGGAAGGTGTTGCGTATTGTTGCAGTTTCAACACCCATTCTGATGGCATTGTTCACTCTGCTAGACCCGGTTTATGCTATTCCGGTTCTATTTATCATGGGTGTCTTTCTGTTTGCTCCAAACCCTATACTCTTAGCAGTGGTTAACAATACCGACGGTCCGAATAAAACTTTTATTAATGGCATTTACTTCACTATTAACTTTCTTCTAAATGCGGTGATGATTATGATAATGGGCTTTATTGCAGATCGAATAGGACTTGCAATGACCTATAAAATATCGGTGTTGGGAGGTATAGCAGCTATTCCTTTTATTTGGTCAATGAAGAAAGGCAGTTACGCAGAATAGTTGCTCTATGGTTGTTCAGGAAGTTTTTTGTTTTTAACAACTTTTAACAAATTGTTATTAAACCCTTTCGTTGTACTTTTATCCAACTTTCAAATTCATAACTAAGAATCTAATTATTGTGAATATAGCAATTGAAGACCTTACCCAGATTTACCGCAATGGAAATCGGGCACTTAAAGATATTAATCTTGAGATTAAGGATGGAATGTTCGGACTTCTTGGTCCTAACGGCGCAGGTAAATCAA
Organism: Bacteroidota bacterium; assembly: GCA_034658635.1. Classification (GTDB taxonomy): domain Bacteria; phylum Bacteroidota; class Bacteroidia; order Bacteroidales; family UBA12481; genus JABHCC01. The sequence goes on from JAYEFL010000187.1 coordinate 22,970, forward strand.
CACTAATGAAAATTTTGGTAACCCTGATGAAACCTTCACAAGGTAACATTATTGTGAATGGCTTGGATTTGCAAAAGAATCGCCGGCAGGTCAGGTCTGTTCTGGGGTATTTGCCGCAGGATTTTCGCTTTTTCGCCAAGCTGAGTACCTGGGAGTTTTTGGATTACTCTGCTCGCCTGGCAGGACTGCGAAATTCAAAGAAAAGAAATTCTGAGGTAGATGAGATGCTTGAACAAGTTGGTCTGTTTGAGGTTCGTGACCGTAAGGCCAATAAGCTATCAGGAGGAATGAAGAGACGATTGGGAATTGCCCAGGCTTTGATAGGGGATCCAAAAATAGTAATTGTGGATGAGCCTACAACTGGGCTTGATCCGGATGAAAGAATCAGGTTCAGGAACCTTCTCTCAAAAATGACAGAGAAGGAGATGATCATTATTCTGTCAACTCACATTGTCAGTGATATCTCAAGTACATGTAACGATATGGCACTCTTAAATGAAGGCCAACTGGTGTTTAACGGTTCACCTGACCAGTTGATTGCAAAAGCCAAAGGTCATGTATTTCAAGTGAGTGTATCTAATGCAGAATTTGACAGGGTGAATGAAAAATACAATGTAATCACAACTATTCCTTCTGTCAATGGCTGGGAAATGCAGATAGTTGCTGATGAATTAAGCGAAATGCCTGCCAGGCTTGTAGAACCGAATCTTGAGCATGCCTATGTTTACTTTATGGAACACGATTTAAAAAACCAGATTTAAACGTATCAGATTATGGGATTTATAGCTAACATTCGCACAGTTGCCCGCTTTGAATTGAGAACTCTTTTAAGAAGCTGGTTTTTTAGAATTTTTTCTGTTTTAACTCTGTTGATTTTACTGGGAATGAATATTGCCACTCTTACTGAGGGTGGAGATAATAATTGGGCAATTCGTTCAATTATTTCAAATATTCCCTATATGAATATGGCCTTTCTCAATATTGCGCAAGCTCTGTTGGCAGTGTTTCTGGCCTCAGATTTTCTTAAAAGAGACAAAAAATTGGATACAACGGAGGTAATTTACACCCGCTCAATGACTAATTGGGAATATGTTTGGGGAAAGACCTTTGGGGTTGTTTTGGTTTTTGGCATTTTGAATTTTCTGGTTTTTCTAATGGCTCTTATTATCAATATTGTGATATCAGGTGTTGGTGTCGATTTTCTGGCTTACCTTTTGTATCCATTATTGTTGGGATTTCCTACTCTCATTTTTACTTTGGGACTAGCTTTTCTGCTGATGTCGGTGATCAGAAATCAGGCTGTAACCCTGGTTGTATTACTTGGACTTGCTGCTTTGAGTTTGTTCTTTATTCAGGATAAAGTCAATCATCTTTTTGATTATATGGCTTTTACCTTCCCATTTATGTGGTCTGACCTTATTGGATCAGGAAATCTTCAGGAAATACTGCTGCATCGTGGTATTTATCTATTTCTTGGTTTGGCCTTTATTTTTGCCACAATCCTTCTTTTGAAGCGCCTGCCGCAATCCCGCCCGTTTTCGATTCTCTCTTTCATATTGATGACCGGGTTACTTGTTTTAGGATTTGGAGGTGGGTTCACCTACTGGATGAACTATGACAGTGATAAAGACTTCAGGCAGGAGGCTAAAGAGCTTAATGATGTTGTAAGCGAACTTCCGCTTGTGCAAATTGAGACATATGATCTCAAGTTAGAGCATCTGAACGAATCTATTTCAGCAGTTGCAAGTTTAGTTTCTGAGAAAAATGCTGCAGATCTGCCAGGCACCCTGATATTCTCATTGAACCCCGGTCTGGATTTAAACCAGTGTACAATCAATGGCCTCGCAGTTGATTTTCAGCGTGAGATGCATATAGTTAGAATCCAAAAACCAACCGATGTTACAGGTAGAATCAAAATCGACTTTACATATCAGGGTGTAATAGATGAAAGAATCTGTTATTTGGATATTTCGGATGAAAACCTTACAACAAAGCATGGACCTGCTTTTATTATTGCCTCGCCTAAGCGGCACGGGATTATTCAGAAGGAATATGTTTTGCTTACACCAGAATCAGTATGGTATCCTGTTCCGGGTGGTACATTTGGATCAAACCTGACTGTAAGGCCGGTTAAGCAATTCAGTAGCTATAGTCTGGCAGTAACAACAAAAAAAGGAATGATACCCATATCCCAGGGGAAATCTACCCATGATGGTGATCAATGGAGTTTTGAATCTCAAACACCCTACCATGGTATTAGTCTGGCTATAGGGGAATTTGAAAGCAAAAGCCTTATTTTGGATAGCCTTCAGGTAGAAATTCATTACTACAAGGGGCATGATAGTTTTTTTGAAACTCTTGGGCTCCTGGCCGATACTTTGCCAATGCTGGTAAGTGAAACGCTTGAGGATTATCAAAGAAGTCTTGGATTGAGTTACCCTTATGATTTTCTGAAGTTGGTAGAAGCTCCGGTGCAGTTTTATTCATATCAGAGGGTGTGGGCCAAGGGATATGATTATGTGCAGCCAGGAATGATCTTTTATCCTGAGAACCTGTCATTTTTGAAGCGCGGTAATTTGCGTAGGGAACTGGACAGGGCAATTGACAGGGCAATTGAGAGAGATGAAATGTCAACAGATGAAGACCTTCAGGCCCAGATTTTTAATAATTTAGTTAAGAATAATTTCATTCAGGGCGAAATGAATTATCGAATGATAATGCGGGGAGGAAGCTTTAGCTCTTCAATGTCAGATGCACCGCCCTGGAGTATTTTTCCTAATTATTTTATTTATGTCAACAATTTTGTGTCTGATGAATTTCAGATGATCAACGCAACTCTCGAATCATATATTGGATTTAAGTTAAACCAAACAGGTGGATTCGGAAGGAGTTTGGGAGGGATGTCAAACGAGGAAAAAGCCAATCTGGCACTGCAGGATAATTCATTTGCTGGATTATTGAATATCCCTGATGAGAAGAATATACTGCAATCGGTGATTGAGGCTAAAGGGAAACAGCTCTTTAATTATCTTGAGGCCTCTATAGGAACTGATGAGTTTATTTCATTCATTACCAATGAACTCAATAGTTCAAGATATACAAACGTCTTGTTTAGTGACTTCGAACAAAGGATTATGGAAAGCTATTCCTTTGACATTGACTCTTTTATGCATAACTGGTACCTGGGAACTGAGGTTCCGTCATTTCTGGTTACGGATGTGAAAAACTACGAGATACAAGAGGGCGAGAATACTGTCTTTCAGATCTTCTTCACGATTTCCAATACCGGGGATTTGGATGGTTTGGTCAATGTCAGCTTCAGAACTGGTGGCAGAGGCGGACGTATGGGGGGCGGTGGAATGGGTATGCGAAGCACCCAGCTTACTACATATTCTCTTGCAGGACGTGATGATGCTACAAACCATCTGTACCTGGTTCCTGCAAAGACAGCTTATGAGTATGCTCTCATCCTTGATGATCAGCCAAGAATGATGTCTGTTAATACACTGATTTCATCCAATCTTCCGGCTAATTTAACTTACCCATTCCCTGATGTTGAAAAGAATCGAATGGAGGGAAGAGAATCCAGCAATCAAACAAAGCTGGTTACTACTCTTGCTCAGCCTAATGAGTTGATAGTTGATAATGAAGACAGGGGCTTTTCTGTTCATGAAGAGGGAAGCTCTAACAAATTGTCAGGCTTACTCGGGATTGATCAGAAAGAATCAGATTTTAAATATCAGGGCATGAATGTTTGGCGACCCCCAATGACTTGGTCTTTAACTACCCAAACTGGATTTTATGGTAATTTTATTCGTTCAGCGTATTATACCCGAAGTGGTGAGGGTGAAAGATATGTGGAGTGGGAAATGGACATTACAGAAGCAGGGTACTATGATGTTTACTGTTATCTCAACTCTATGATTGCCCGGATAAGTCGTTTCAGGGGCCGGGGAGGTAATCGTGGGGGTGATCGTGGTAGCCGCGGAGGTGAATCTGATATAAAAGATGTATACCATTATATCGTTTTTCACGATGATGGAGAAGATGAGGTATCTAAAGCATTATCCAATATTGAAGATGGGTGGAATATGCTTGGATCATTCTATTTTTCACCAGGGAAAGCAAAAGTCCGGCTGACAAATGAAAATACCGGTAGACTGGTTGTCGCTGATGCCGTTAAATGGGAAAAGCAATGATTAACAAACTTACAAACTTAAATACGATGAAAAGAATAAGCTTTATTCTGTTATTTTTTATTCCGATGCTGATGCTATCAGCTCAAGGAAAAGCACAGCAAATCCTGAGATTTGAGGATGCTATCACGGTTGCAGCCAAGCATAGTCCTGATATTAAGCGCGTTCAGCTGAGTATGGACAGGTCGCAGGAATTGCTCAAAGCTCAGGAAGCATCTCTGAAATCAAACTTCAGTTTTAATATTAACCCCTTGCAGTATTCTCATGACCGTGCATTTAATGAGTATTATAATGAATGGTATACTAAAGATAATCTGAGTAGCTCTGGCGCTTTGACAGTTTCACAACCCCTTATCTGGACAGATGGAAATGTCTCAATCAGTAATCAGCTCAGGTGGCAAAATAGTTATAGTGAAATCAATGATGTAAGGAATAAAACTTTCACTAATAATCTTTTTCTCCGGTATGATCAACCACTTTTTACTTATAACAGAACCAAGCAGGTTTTGCAGGAACTTGAACTGGATCTTGAAAATGCTGAACTGAGTTTTGCTATGCAAATGTTGAATTTGGAACGAATGGTGGCACAAGGTTTCTACAATGTTCATCAGCAACAGATGAGCCTACAGATCACTGAAGAGGAATATGCTAATCAGGTTGAGAGTTACGGTATAATAAAGAACAAGGTTGAAGGAGGTCTGGCTGCACTTGAAGAGTTATATCAAGCTGAGTTGAACCTTGCAAAGAGTAATTCCTCTGTTAAGAATGCAGAAGTTTCACTCGAAAATGCTAAAGATCAATTTAAGCTGCGAATTGGCATGGACATTTATGAAGGGATAGCTGTTTTGGCGGATGTTCAGACTGATTCAGTACCGATCAATCTTAAAAAATCAATTGAAATGGGCCTCGCTAACCGGATGGAATTACGTCAGCGGGAAATCGACATACAAAATGCCCAGTTTAGTCTGATACAAACAAAGACAATTAATGAATTCCGAGGGAATCTCTCGGTTGAGGTAGGTCTTTTTGGTGATAATGAAAAGCTTCCGAGTATTTATGATTCTCCAACTGATAATGAGCAGTTGGCTCTCTCATTGCAAATCCCGATTTTTGACTGGGGAGAGAGAAAAGCCCGGATTGCAGCAGCTGAACTCTCTATTAAATCTTCCGAATTGTCTTTGGATGACGAAAGAAATGATATCATTCTTGGAATAAGGGAAGTGTACAGGAATTTGCAGAACCTTCTGATTCAGATTGATATTTCACGTCAGAGTGAGCGTAATGCTCAGCTGACATATGATATCAATTATGAACGATATAAAAATGGTGACTTAACCGGGATGGACCTTAGTCTGTACCAAAATCAGCTTTCCCAAAGTAAGATTGATCTGTCAAATGCAATGATCAATTACAAACTTGAGCTATTGAATATGAAAATCCAAACTTTATACGACTGGGAAACCCAGACCTCTGTTGTTCCTGATGAATTTAAAAAATAATTAAACCATGAAACGAAATACACTCACCAAGTACACCCTGATTCCTCTGCTTATTCTTACTATCCTGGCAGCTTGCAACAATGAAGAGCCTGATGCAGAAGCAGATGTTGCTGTCCCGGTATCAATCATTGATGTCAAATTTCAATCTATTGAAGAGTTTATTACTACTAATGGAACCGTTCTTCCAACCAAGGAGGCTATGATGGTTTCTGAAATGAGTGGTAGTTACAAATTATTGAATAACCCACGAACTGGCCGTGTATGGGCTTTGGGAGACATTGTGAATGCTGGTGATAAAATAGTATCTATTGAAGACGAGGAATATGTTAACAATATCCAGATCAGATCCAAAGAGATGAATCTTGAGATTTCTAAATCTGAATTTGCTAAGATTCAGTCTTTGTATGAAAAGGGGGGTGAAACGCTTAGAACATTGAATAATGCTGAGCAAACCTATATTAATGCCGAGTACACTTTGGAGAATGCCAAACTACAACTGGCCAAAATGATTGTTAAAGCTCCTTTTAAAGGAGTTATTGTTGATCTTATATTTTACACTCCGGGGAATAAAGTTCAATCTAATGCCGAGTTATTTAGCATTATGGATTATCAGAAGCTATTCCTGGAAATCCAATTGCCTGAGAAAAATCTTGCTAACATAAGTGTGAGCCAGGAGGTTAGAATCCTGAATTATACAATGCCTGATGATACTCTTTGGGGAAGCATTTCTCAAATGAGTCCGGCCATAAATCCTGATACCAGAAATTTCAAAGGGATAATTACAGTGAATAATGCTGACCTGCGTTTACGTCCGGGAAGTTATGTCAGAGCTGAAATCGTGACAAATCGTAAAGACAGCACTATTGTTGTCTCAAAGGATATTATTGTTTCACGTCAGAGGGGAAAATCTGTATTTATTGTTGAGCAGAATACAGCTTATGAAAAAACTATCAAAACCGGACTGGAAAACCCGGATCAAGTTGAGGTTATTGAAGGGCTGAAATTGAATAACAGATTGGTTACTGAAGGATTTGAGACCTTGGGTAATAGGTCAAAAGTAAAGATTATTCGTTAAATTAATTAGGAAACTGCTTCATTATGAAGAAGATCACCCAATTCTCCGTCAATAATCCGGTAACAGTCACCATGCTGATTCTGGGAGTTCTCCTCTTAGGATTTATATCCTTTGGAAAGCTGGGAACAGACCTGATGCCGGCTATGAATAATCCACGAATTTATGTGGAGCTGACTGCTGGTGAGCGTCCACCTGAAGAGATTGAGAAACAATTTGTGGACCCTATTGAATCCCTTTCCATCAGACAGTCTGATGTTATTGGAGTATCATCTATGACCCGTGTTGGTTCAGCTCAGATTACAGTTGAGTATGCCTGGGATAAAGATATGGATGAGGCCTTTCTGGAATTACAGAAGGCTCTTGGATCCTATAATCAGAATGGCGACCTAGATGAGATTCTGATTACACAGCATGATCCTAATGAAACACCAGTTTTGCTGGTTGGAATGCAACATGAATCCATTACGGATATGAATGAGCTACGTAAAGTGGCTGAGAATTATATTCGAAATGAGCTGATTCGCCTTGAAGGAGTAGCTGATGTGAAGCTTGAAGGTATGGAAGAGAATGAGGTGGTTGTTGAAACTGACTCATACAGGATGGAGGCTTTCGGGATTACCACTAACACTATCAGCTCACAAATTCAGAATTACAACCGTAATGTGTCAGGTGGAAGCATTGTTGAGATGGGAACTAAGTACGTCATCAAGGGAGTCAGTATTTTTGAAGAGCTGGATGACCTGCGGAAACTTATCGTTGGTTTTCAGCAACCTGAAGCTACTACTCAGGAGGAGACTCCTGACCGTGTTCCCATATTCCTCTCAGATGTAGCAGAGGTTAATTTTGAGAATAAGGAGCCTGTTAATATTGTTCGGATAAATGGTGTGAGAAGTATTGGTCTGGGTATCTATAAGGAGCCAAAATTCAATACAGTGAAAGCGGTTGAAGAATTGGAGCTTGCTCTTGTTGATATTGAGAAAGCACTTCCGGGTTATTCTTTCCAGATTATCCAGGATCAGGGTAAATTTATTTCCAGTGCTATAGGAGAGGTGGAGAGCACTGCCTTAATAGGTATTGTGCTGGCAGTTTTTATACTGTTTATTTTCCTCAGAAGGATCGGAACCACTCTGATTGCCAGTATTGCTATCCCAATATCCATTATCGCCACTTTTAATCTGATGTACTTTAACGGGCTAACAATCAATGTGATGACTCTGGGCGGTTTGGCTCTTGGCGCAGGTATGCTGGTTGATAATGCCATTGTGGTGATGGAGAATATATTCCGGCACCTTGAGCGTGGATTATCTGTTAAAGAAGCTGCTATCACCGGGACAGCTGAAGTGGGTGGGGCTATTACAGCCTCAACGCTGACCACAATTGTGGTTTTTCTCCCTATCGTTTATATGCAGGGAGCATCAGGGGAACTTTTCAAAGATCAGGCCTGGACAGTAGCTTTTTCGCTAGTGAGTTCTCTGGTGGTGGCTATTCTGGTCATTCCGATGCTGTTCTCGAAATTCATACGTGTGAAGTCTGGCAAAAGTGTTAGCAAGGCGGTCGGTTTCAATTGGTATCCGAAATTTGTTGAAGGATTTCTGAAAGTCAAAACTCTTGTACTAATGCTGGCACTGGTTACAGTTGCTGGCGCAGTAATGCTGGTTCCGAAAATAGGAAGTGAGTTTATGCCTAGAACAGAAACCAGAGAATTTACAATGGAGTTGAAGTTGCCTGAAGGAACCCAGATAGAGCGTACTGAAAGGGCGGTGAATACCCTGGATGAGATGATAAGTGAATTGCTTGGTGATAATTTGGCCACTTTGTATGCCCGTATCGGACCTGCCTCCAGCGGGACAAATACTGCTACAGTGTTTGAAAATGAAAATACGGCTTCAATTAAGGTTCTTCTGAGTGATGAAGCAACAATGACATCCAGTCAGATTATCCGGCAGCTTGGTGTTCTGGTAACTAATATGCCCAATCTTGAGGTTAAATTTATTCAGGATGAAACAGCCCTGCAGGCTACTCTCGGTACAGATGAAGCTCCGATTGTGGTTGAAGTTGTTGGAGAAGAATTTGAACTGATTGAGCCTCTTACAGAACAGGTGAAACAGATTATGCTGAACTCCGAAGATCTTTTCAATGTTGAGGGTAGTTTTGAACAGGGAGCACCTGAAATTGAAGTGGTTATTGATCGCTATCGGGCCGGAATCTATAGTATTTCTATTGATGAGATAATCAATCAGCTGCAGGCTGTACTGACAGGCGCAGATGCTGGTCAATTTGAGCATGATGGTGAATTGAAAGATATAACAATCAGGCTGCCTGATGTTAGTCTTAGTCAATTGGATGATATTGTGCTGACTTCCGGAAATAGTGAATTGCGCCTGAGTGATGTTGCATCTGTCAGAATGGTCAATGCACCCAAAGAAATAATTCGTACTAATCAGAACAGGGTAGGACAGGTTTCAGCTGAAATACGTAATAATAAGCCAATTGATAAGGTAGTGAGCCGGCTCGATGAGCAATTTGCAGCAATCATCCTTCCTCCCGGATACTATATCAGACAGGCAGGAGAAGAGCTTAAAAGGAAAGAATCCATGGGAAGTCTCCGTTTTGCCCTAATTCTATCTCTGGTTCTTGTCTATATGGTTCTGGCCTCGCAGTTTGAATCTTTGATTCATCCATTTACCATTATCCTGACGGTACCTATGGCGACCGTGGGAACCATATTCTTGTTTTATTTTATGGGGCAAACTATGAATATAATGGCACTGATCGGTTTGATTATGCTGATTGGGATAGCTGTCAATGATTCTATTATCCTCGTTGATCGGATTAATCAGCTAAAAGCTCTTGGATTATCGAGGAAAGAAGCTATTATTCAGGCTGCTCATCAAAGAATACGACCGATTTTAATGACCAGCCTGACTACCATTCTGGCATTGCTTCCCCTAACCTTCGGGTTTGGCGAAAGTGTATCACTTAGAGCACCGATGGCCCTTGCGGTAATAGGAGGACTTTTTACATCGACCCTTTTGACACTCATTGTGATTCCTTGCGTGTATGAAATATTTGACCGGATTAAGGATTGGATCTCTCCAAGTAGAACACTAGTATAGGCAGGCAATATGAAGGCAGTAATAAACCGGAAAACACTGATTGGGATGGTCTTCATTGGCCTTACCCTGCTAGGTGTAGTTTCCTATCAGCAGTTAGCCGTTGAGTTGTTTCCAAATGCGGTAGCACCCCAGCTAATTGTTCAGATTAGCTCTCAGCTGGAGGTGGATCCAAGCTATATGGAAAGGCAGGCCATCATACCAGTTGAAGGGGCAATTGGAACATTGGATGATATTGAGGAAATCAGTTCTAATGCCTCACGGCGACGGGGTATTATCTATATATCATACCAACAGGATGTGGATATAAAATTCGCAGAGTTGAAACTGCAGGAGAAAATGAATGGAATACGGGATGAACTCCCGGAAGAATTCATGATTACTGTGGTGAAGGTTGACCTGGAGCAAATGGCAAATCAGGTGATGGGCCTTGAGGTTAGGGGTAGTGGTGGCGTCAACAGGATCAGAAATATCACGGATGAGGATATTGTTGCCCAACTAGAAAATATAGATGGAATAGCCGGAGTGGAAGTGTTTGGTGGTCAAGAAAAATCTCTGGAGATTACTCTTGATGAAAATGCATGCGAAGCTTACGGAATTACTCCATTCCAGGTACGAAATGCCCTGAATCAGAATGGGAAATTAAGAACCTTTGTCGGACCAGTTGTTGACGGACAAAAGAAACTTTTTGTTCATGTATCTGCTGAATATAATCTTTTGGCTGATATCGAAACTCTTGTGATTTCCAATAATGGTCCGATCCTCCTTCGTGATGTAGGAGAAGTGTACTTCGGTGTTAAAGAGCAAACCAGCTTTTCCCGGGTAAATGGACAGGAATCAGTAACGGTGAGCCTGATAAGTGATTCGCAGGCAAATCTGATTGATCTTTCTCACGAAGTAGAGAAGGTGGTTGAGCAGTTAAATAAAGAATTAGCCGCCATTGGCATTGAAGTGGTTGTACAGGATAATATGGCGGAATTGATGGAGAAAAATATCGATCAGATTATTCAGCTGGCCCTGACGGGTGGATTGCTGGCTATTTTGGTGTTGTGGATTTTTCTTGGGAATGTCAGACTTGTTTTTGCAATAGCTCTGGCTATCCCGATATCGGTTTATACTGCCTTTAATTTCTTTTTTGCAGCCGGAATATCAATCAATAGTCTCACCCTTGTAGGAATGGCTTTGGCAATTGGTATGCTGCTTGATAATTCAGTAGTTGTTCTGGAGAATATATACCGTCATGCCTCCCAGGGTAAAAAACCAATGGAGGCAGTTATGACCGGTACGCGTGAGGTATGGAGATCAATCCTGGCAGCTACGCTTACAACCATTACGGTATTTTTGCCTTTCATATTCTCAGATAATTTTCTGATACGTATTATGGGCAACCACATTGGGGTATCTATTATTTCTACTCTTTTGGTTTCCCTCATGGTAGCATTGTTTTTCGTTCCGATGATAACCCACTGGTTTATGATGCGGAAAGGTGGACAGAAGCAGATGGTATATGCAAAGGTTTCTTTTCATAACCGGCTGATACAGACTTATATATTGATTCTTAAAGCCAGTATGCGACGTCCGGCTGTGACCATTGTTGGAGCACTAGCAGTGTTCTTTCTAACCATCTTCATTGCTTTGGCTATATCAACTAATACTCTTCAAGAGGCCGAAACAGATGAAATCCGAATGTCGGTCACAATGGCGGGTGGTACTACTCTTGAAACTACGGATGTCACAGTTCGTACTATGGAAGAGAGACTGATGCAAATTGCTGAGCGAGAGGATTTAACTGCCGAGATAAGAGAAGGTGAGGCTACGGTTACCATGAAGCTTAAGGAGGATTATCAGGATATTGACGGACGGTCACTTGCAGGGATAAAAGAGGATATGGAGAGACGACTGAGGGATATCCGCTCTGCTGAAATTGAATTTCAGGAATTCTCAGCCTCTTCTGGTTTTAGTGGAGGTGGAGGCGGCGGAGGTGCTGGTGGCCGTAACTCCGGTGGAGGATTTGAATCTTTCCTCGGAATAGGTTCACAGCAGGAAATGGTCATTATCAAAGGTCAAAACTTTGAGGTTTTGAGGAATGTTGCCGAGGATATGGAATATTATCTGGATGAACTGGATAATATTGCGAATGTTAGCCTTAGTGTGGCAGATAATCGTCCTGAAGTGCATTTAGCCTTTAATACTCAGGAGATGGGTGAACGCAATGTACCTTTATCAAATGTTTCTTCTGAATTGAGCTCATTTCCCTCCGAAATTACTTCCGGAGCTGTATTTAAGGAAGGCACTGAGGAATATGATATTATTATTAAGATGGATGTTCCTGAGGAAGAAACTGAGCGATCAATGGATGAGCTGAGAGAGCTCAATATCCCTTCAGCTGACAGACAAGCCCAGCATGAACTTCAGGAATTGGGTCAGATATATTTTTCACGTGGATTGTCTGATATAGACAGAGTAAACCAGGAAAAACAGGTTGAGATTACTTATCGCTTCGAAAACGAGGTCAATAATTCAAAAGCTCTGTTAGACCTTGCCCGAGCCGAAATTGATGAACTGGTAGCAGGTATCAATATCCCATCAGGAGTTGCGGTGGAGGTAGTGCATGAAGAAAATGATTTTAAGGATTTCTATTTCTTAATTGCAGCAGCCTTTATCCTTATTTACATGATATTGGCATCCGTTTTTGAGTCGTTCCTTACACCTGTGGTACTTATGTTTACTATACCTCTGGCTGGGATTGGTTCATTTTTAGCTTTGATTTTTACGAAAAATTCAATTCTGAACGCCAATACTCTCACAGGCTTCCTGATATTGCTGGGGGTCGTGGTGAATAACGGGATAATACTGATTGACTATGCCAATATTCTTCGAAAAAAGGGATATCGGCGTTCAAGGGCACTTATGACTGCAGGTTTAGCACGAATAAGGCCGATATTAATTACTGCAGTTACTACCATTGTTGCCATGCTCCCTCTTGCTATGGGGAACTCTGAATATGTTAGCTTGATCGGTGCACCCTTTGCTATAACAGTTATTGGAGGACTAAGTGTTAGTACAATTCTGACCCTTGTTTTTATCCCAACATTATATTCGGGTCTTGAATACTCGCTCGAATGGATTCGAAACCAGAAATGGCTGGTAAAGATATTTATGATTGTAACGGTTGTTGGCTTAGGTACTCTGATCTACTTCAGAGTGGATGCATTCTTGTGGCAACTGTTGCTTTATTTACTGGTTACTGTGGGCGTACCGGCTACTACCTGGTTTTTACTTAATAGTTTACGCAAGGCTAGTGGA
>JAYEFL010000188.1:0-2840 GCA_034658635.1 Bacteroidota bacterium
GAAAAATCGGTTTTGACAACCTAAATCCCATTATCTGGCATAAAATTGCAAATGCCAGTTTTGAAGTTGAAAATGGCTCTAAATTTTTAGGGAAACCCTATCGTGAGTTTACGAGTTAACGTCGCCTGAATCGAATAAATCGATTATTTTCCATTAGTTACAGATTTCAAACGTACCCCCTAACTTTAGCAATCAATATAATGCAGATATAGATTGACAAACGCGTGATTCCATGATACTTGTACTCCCTAATAAAGCATTTTTTGGAGGGGGAAACACAATATTTCATGGCATATATGACTCGCAAGCGAATCAAAGGCACTACCTATTATTACGCTGAGGAAAGCGAACGGGTAGATGGGAAACCTCGACGAAAATGGCAGAAATATTTAGGATCTTTACCAAAAATAATTAAAGCCGTAGAGGGAACACCTCCTAAGCCGACGTACGCAGAGATATTTCAGCTTGGTGCTCCCGCCGCCTATTTAAACATTGCTGAAGAAATCAATATGATCCCGATTCTTGATAGCGTCCTCACCAAACGGAATCAGGGATTATCTGTTGGATTCTATTTGACCTTGGCTGCGATAAACCGGGGTATAGAAGCTGTTAGTAAACGTTCCATGTGGAGATGGTTCCAGGATACTATTCTCTATCGAGTATTTCCTGAAGCGAATAAAACATCTTTGAGTTCCCAACGATTTTGGGACAACATATCTTCTATTGAGGAAGACAAAATACTACCAACATGGCTAAAACTTGTTAATTCAATTTTGGATCGAGAAAATATTGATTTATCTTGCGCATCTTACGATGGAACGAATTTCTATTCATTTATTGGATCTTTCAATACACGTTGTTCCATTGCAAAAAGAGGAAAAAACAAACAGGGTCGCAGAGATCTAAGGCAAATCAATTATGCACTGTTTTGCACCCGAAAGGATCATTTTCCATTATATTTCGATGTGTTCGAAGGGAACAGACATGATTCGAAAGAGTTTGGAGTAGTAATTGAAAATTTTTTCCGTGCCTTTAAGAATAGGAAGCCAAATGACAATGGTTTAACAGTCGTATTTGATAAAGGTAATAATTCTCAGGACAACTTAAATAAATTCGTGGGAGATTCCGGTTTTCATTTTGTAGGTTCAGTCAAGCCCAAAGATCATAAAGACTTGGCTTTAATTTCCAATAACGATGAACGCCTTTCTCTCCTCTCTCATCCCAAGTTGGATCAGGTTAAGGCGTTTCGTACGCGAAAAAATATATATGGAAAGGACTTAACTGTTGTGGTTACCTTTAACAACAACCTTTACACTTCACAAATCAAATCCATTAATAATGAAATCAATAAATGTATTGGCAAACTTTCAGTCATTTCTAGTAAGTTAGAGGATCGTATTGCAGGAAGGATCACTAAAGGGAAAAAACAAACCAAAGAATCTATAAAAAAACAGATATCATCAACACTTTCCGGTCAACATATGAAGACTCTAATCAAAACAACCGTTACTGAGTATAATGCTATTCCAGTTCTTAACTATAATGTGGACACAGACGCTTATGCCAAGCTTTCTGATACATACTTGGGGAAAAATATTATCATAACAGATAACCATAACTGGTCGACAGAAGATATTATAGTTACTTATCGAAGTCAGTATATCATTGAGGATGTTTTTAAACAAATGAAAGACAGAAAAACTGGAACTTGGTGGCCTATGTTTCATTGGACAGACCAGAAGATAAGAGTCCATGGATTATATTGTTCATTATCTTTGCTTCTTCGAGCCTTGATAATGAAAAAAATTCAGGAGGCATCAATGCCAATGTCCATAAACAGATTACATGATAAACTTTCCGGAATACGAGAAGTTCTCAATGTTTTTCCGAAACGAAAAAATAAGCAGTTAGCGCAATCGGTTGTTTCCAAGATGGATGAAGTTCAACAACGGCTTTTCGATTTGTTCGAAATGGAACAATATTTATTAAGTTAGGGGGTACAAATGACGGCAAAATATTCCCCATATAACAACAGGTTACAAGATTGATTTTTGCTAATTCGTAAACTCAGGCTAACTCCAGATTAAGCCCCACGCTATGCGTGGGAGAACGGAATAGGCAGAGCCGATGAACATGATGGGAAAGCCCTCCTCTGATATACTGACAAAGGTTTCGCAGCCAAAGTCAGGAACAGAGGAGGGCATCAATGAACAATTCGAGTTTATCACATACGAAGTGGAATTGTACATACCACGTCGTATTCATTCCCAAATACAGACGCAAAGTGATGTATGGAGAACTCAGGAACGACATTCGAGAGATCATCAAAAAGCTGTGCGAGTATAAGGGAGTAGCGATTGTCGAAGGAAGTGTGTGCGTCGATCATATTCACCTGTGTATGAAAATACCGCCCAAGCTGAGTGTGTCCGAATTCATGGGGTATTTGAAGGGTAAAAGCGCGCTAATGATATTTGATCGGCACCCGGAGTTCAGAGAGAAAGGCAATCGGCATTTCTGGGCGAAAGGGTATTATGTCAACACGGTTGGAAGAAACGAAGAAGAGATAAAAAAGTACATCAAGAATCAGGTAGAAGCGGATCAGATCGAAGACAACGTGAAAAAGCAACCGTAACGCCCCTTTAGGGGCTGCAAGCAATAGTGGCTGCGAAACTACGCCTTCAGGCGTTGCCAGCAATAGGCCCCTTATAGGGGCGATATCAAAACCACCCGTTGAACGGGTGGTCGCTTATTTTAATCAAAGTTTGCATGCCTATCCGGTTAGCACAGAATCGCCTGATTCGCAGTACCGGGAGACCATTGCTTTGAACACGACCGAGGAA
>JAYEFL010000189.1:0-35517 GCA_034658635.1 Bacteroidota bacterium
TACCGGTCCTGAAGGCGAAATTATCCATGTCGATCCCTTGCAGGATTACTATTGCAACGAAAGGCCTAATGCTGAGGATCCTAGAAATAAGATAGTTGAAAAATTTCTGAACTGGGCCCGGGCTGAATCTCTTTGGGTATTGGGTTTTGGAACAGGTTGCGGAAGTATAGAGATCCCTCCGCTTCTTTCTCCCCGTTATGATGCATACAGATTTGGAGTTGCCATGCGTGCAACCCCACGACAATCATCAGTATTAATCATCTCTGGCTACCTGGCAGTAAAAACCCTAAAAAGAGTGATCAGAAGCTACGAGCAGATGCAGAACCCAAAATTTGTTATTGCCCTCGGCAGTTGTACAATCAATGGTGGAATGTATTGGGATAGTTACAATACAATCAACCGGCTGGATTACTACCTGCCCGTTGATGTATATGTTGCTGGTTGTATGCCCAGGCCTGAAGCAATTCTGGCTGCTTTTGATAAGTTGAAAACGCGAATCAAAGAGGGGCGTGCTGAAGGTGCCAATGAATATGTAGAGAAATTTGACTGGTATAAAGCCAATCAAAAGAAAGTGATTAAGAATTGGAATATGCCTGACTATAATTGGTAGAAAATTATGGAAAACCTGATAAAAAAACTGCAGGATATGTTTGCTGTTAAGGATGTGGAAGACAGCAAGAAGAAACAGATTCTGTTAACTGTAAAAGCATCAAAGGTTCCCTCCTTACTTGCATATCTTAAAGAATTTGAGGGCTTTAAGGTGCTGGTTATGATATCAACTGTAGACTGGATTGAAACAGGAAAATTCCAACTCAGCTATATCTTAAATGATCCGGATGAAAAGAACGACCTGATAATACGTGCTTTCATCAGTCGTAAAGAAGCTAGTATGATTTCTATTCATTCTTTATGGGGACATGCGGCTACTTTTCAAAGAGAAATTAAGGAAATGTATGGTATCGATTTTCCTGGTAGTCCACGGGTTGATGAACCTTTCTTGCTCGAAGGCTGGGATGATATTCCCCCGATGCGCAGAGATTTCGATACAAAAAAATATTCTGAGGATACCTTCTTCCCTCGTCCGGGTAGAAAAACAAATGATCCTGCAGAGTATATGAAAAAAAGACTATATCCAGATGAAAAATAAGCTCACATCACTATTGAATTGGAACGCCGACCGGAGAAATTTTCCGGAGATGGATGCAGATGGGAATCCTGTTATTGATCTGGGTTCTCAAAAATTCATCAAAGTCTGGCAAGGTCCAAACCACCCAGGCGTAACCGGGAATATGTCTCTGGAGCTAACCATCAGTGGAGATGAGGTTGTAGAATCTAAAACACATGTTGGTTATTTGCACCGTGGGTTTGAAAAGCTTTTTGAGCGAAGAAAGTATATTCAGTGCTTTCCTACCTGTATTCGTATGTGTGTGCCAGAACCAGATACAAATGAATATAACATGGCTGTTGGTATAGAAGAGTTAGGGAGTATTGAGGTTCCGGAGGTGGCCAATTGGCTCAGAATGCTGGCCTTGGAAATGGCCCGTTTGCAGGTGCTGTTGAGGATGGTACCCGGACAGGCAGGAACAATGGGTTTGGGTTTGGGTTCTCAGTGGGGTATGTACTACCGTGAATTGATCCTTGATCGCTTTGAAGAGCTTACCGGAGGCAGAATCTACCATATGTATATTCTTCCTGGCGGGGTAAGAGGTCTGATGCCGGAAGGTTTCGAAAAGCGGCTTTTGGATGATCTGGATAAGATTGATGGATTCATTACAGATATCGATAAGCTGATATTCAATAATGCCGTATTTAAAAAGAGAACAATAGGTACTGGTTTTATCCCAAGTGATTGGGTTGATCACTATGGTATAGTTGGTCCGGTGGCAAGGGCAGCAGGTTATAAGCGCGATGTTCGTAAAGACTATCCTTATCTGTATTATAACCAACTAGATTTTGACTATAATATAGCTCAGGAATCAGATGTATATGCTCGTTTTGAAGTGAGACGTCAGGATTTGATAACTACTGTAGACCTGCTCCGCCAGATTTTGGCTAAAATGCCTAAAACAGGTGATATACGCGCAACAACCCCTAACGTTTTGCACTGGAAAATACCGAAAGGCGAAACCTATGTAAGGGTTGAATCCAGCCGTGGAGAATATGGATTCTATATGGTTTCTGACGGATCTGAATACCCGCGAAGAATCAATTTGCGAGGGCCTAGTTATACACATGCTGTATCGGTTCTTGAAAAGCTTCTGGTTAATGCCAATATCTCAGATGTATCCGCAATCATGGTTTCCCTGGCTACTTGTCCGCCAGAAATTGAACGTTAACGCTTGAATAATTTGACAATATTATGAAGCTCAAAGATATATTAAGTCCTTTTAGTGCCTGGAATAAGGTTCTGGATGAGCCGGTAACAATTAAGGATCCTGTCAACGAACGACCGGGGGCACCACGATATCGTGGATTTCACAAAAATGACATCCAGGCCTGTATCGGTTGTGGAACTTGTGAAGATATTTGTGAAAATGAGGCCATCGATATGGTGCCCGTTGATGGTATTGAAACTAAGGATGGGGATAGCGGACTAAGACCTTTGGTCGATTATGGCCGCTGTTGCTGGTGTAGTTTGTGTGTTGATGTTTGTACAACCGGATCTTTGTCCTTGTCAAATACTTATACATGGATAGCTGAGGATCCTGAAGAATATCGTTTTATTCCGGGAGTAGATGATAAACCCTGGCAGAATGATGAGCTGGGATGGAAAAAGCCTGAGGGTAATTATGAATTTTTCCCACTTCAGCGGGTTAAAATGGATCATCTCCACGCAGATGAGAGAAGCTCTTCTTTTGTTGAAATGATCAAAGGATATTCAAAAGAACAAGCCGAACAGGAAGCCGATCGCTGCGTGGAATGTGGAATATGTACTGCTACTTGTCCGGCTCACATGGGGATCCCCGAATATATCAGAGCAATCCGGAATGACGATCTGGAAGAAGGTCTCCGCATACTTTATGATACTAACCCTCTACCTGAAATTTGTGGTAGAATCTGCACCCATAAATGCGAAACGGTTTGTTCCGTTGGCTACCGGGGAGAGCCTTTGTCAATACGCTGGCTGAAAAGGTATATTGCAGATATGAACCCCTCAGAAGAATATAAGCGTATCCTTGAGGCTGATTCCCTGAAAAAGAATGGTAAAAAAATTGCCATTATTGGAGCTGGCGCAAGTGGTTTATCTGCAGCATATTACCTTTCTCTGCTGGGTTATGAGTGCACCATCTATGAGAAGCTGTCAAAAGCAGGTGGAATGATGCGTTTTGGAATTCCGGAGTATCGCTTACCGTATGATCAAATCGATAAGGATATCAACTATATCGAATCAGTAGGTACAGAGATTATCTATAATACAAGCATAGGCACCGACATTACTCTCGATGAATTGCATGAGAAATTTGATGCTGTTTTTGCCGGAACCGGTTTGCATCTGGGAAGGAGTACCCGAATTGAAGGAACAGACCATAAGCATGTGTATCAGGCTATCGAGTTACTACGCAAGATTACCCTGGGTGAAGAGATTCATGTAGCCGAAAAGATCGTGGTTATTGGTGGAGGAAATGTTGCAATGGATATTACCCGGTCATTGGCACGATTGCAAAATCAAAAATACGGTAAGGTACAAGTCACTACAACAAGTCTCGAGACTGAAGATAAATTACCAGCTGATCTTGAAGAAGTGGTTGAAGCCAGAGAAGAACAGGCAGTTATTATGCCTGGTTGGTCTCCCCAAAAGATCAATATTGAGGACGGAAAGATTAAGGGATTACACGTGGCTCAGTGTTTGTCTTTATTTGATGAGTCAGGACAATTTAATCCACAATGTAACCTTGAAAACACTCAGGTGTTCGAAGCCGATATGGTGGTAGAGTCAATTGGTCAGGGAATGGATCTTTCTTATCTTACAGATGAACACAAGGAGAAACTTGAAATAGGTCCGAGAGGTCGCATCAGGGTAAGTGATGATTTTCAGACCGGACTACCATGGCTATTTCTGGGTGGTGATATAATTCAAGGACCTGATGTTATCCATGGTATAGCAAATGGACATACAGCTGCCAAAGGAATAGATCATTTTTTGCAAGGAGATAAATAAACTAATAATCAACTGATATGGATCTTTCAACGAATTACATGGGTTTGAACCTGAAAAGCCCCATTATTGTGGGGAGCTCAGGATTAACAGAGAAGGTTAGCAATTCAATAGCTTATCAAAAAGCCGGTGCTGGTGCCATAGTGCTTAAATCCTTGTTCGAAGAACAAATCTTACATGATGTTGATGAACAGAGATTGAATAATATGTATGGCTCTTTTTCCGATCAGGAGTATTATGCCATGTATTATTCAAAAAAGCATAATCTGACTCAATATACCAATCTGATTAAAGAGACTAAAGATGCTCTTGATATTCCGGTTATTGCCAGTGTGAATTGTGTATCAGCTCAGGAATGGACCCGCTACGCCAAGCTTATTGAGGAGGCCGGTGCAGATGCACTTGAGGTAAACCTTTTTCTGCTGCCAGCTGATGTTGACCAAACAGGAGAAGAAAAGGAACAAATCTATTTCGATATCATAAGCAAAATTCAAGAGGAGATCAATATTCCATTTGCACTGAAAATTAGCTATTACTTCTCAGGACTGGCAAATTTTATTAAGCGTTTGTCAGAGACTGAGGCTGCAGCTGTAGTGCTCTTTAATAAATTTTATAGTCCTGATGTGGATATTGAAAAAGAGCAGCTGATTCCAGGTGATATTCTGAGCTGCAAGCAGTTGAATATCATGACTATCCGCTGGATAGGAATTTTATACGAAAAGCTCAGGATTGATTTTGCCGCATCAAGAGGTATCTTTGATGGAGAAACAGTGATAAAGAACCTATTGGTTGGTGCCCAGATTACTCAGATCGTTTCAGCTGTCTATGAGAAAGGCCCTGATATTATCAGATCAATGAATGATACCCTGGCAGATTGGATGGTAAGGCATGATTATAATAGCATAGCCGATTTCAGAGGTAAAGCCAGTCAGCATAATGTTAAAAAGCCGGTTTTATTCGAGAGAACCCAGTTTATGAAGTATTTTTCAGATTCGCACTAGGGACGGGGGGAGACGTCATTCGTCATTCGTCTTTCGTCTTTCGTCATTCGTCTTTCGTCATTCGTCATTCGTCATTCGTCATTCGGAAGAAAGGGAAGTTTTCAGTTTTCAGAGCTCAGAAAGGAAAAAGTTTTGCGTCACTCCTGCGTCACTTTCTGCGTCACCTCCCGCGTCACTCCCGCGTCACTCTCTCCAATTTGCTGCTGATAAATTGTTCTCACCGAGTCAAACTTTGCCCTGAACTCTTCAGCAACCGGCTCAACAGGGGGCGATTTGATTTTCAGTGGGTCAACTGTCTGACCATTCTTCCAGACCCTGAAATCTAAATGTGGACCTGTGGCATATCCGGTTTGTCCAACTTTGCCAATAGCTTGGCCCTGCTTAACATAATCTCCTACATTTAATTTTGGCCGACGCTGTAAATGCATGTAGCCCGAAGTGTAAACCGAATTATGCTTGATCTTGATATAATTTCCTGAAGCTTTATCATAACTAATCTTAACTACCCGGCCATCACCAATCGACTGAACCTCAGTTCCAGCTGCAGCTGCATAATCCACACCTGAATGAGGACGGTATATTTTAAGAATGGGGTGGAAACGACTTTTAGTAAACTTGCTGCTAATTCTTCTGAAATTAAGTGGTGCTTTTAGAAATGCCCTCCTAAGGCTTTGTCCGTTTTCATCAAAATATGAAATATGGTCATTTTGCTGAAACAGGAAGGCCTGATGCTCTTTCCCTCCATGGTAAAAAGAAGTGGCCAGAACTTCATCAACACCGATGGCTTCATCATCAATCACCTTAACCGTATAGATAATTTTGAAACGATCACCTTTCTGAATACCAAAGAAGTCAATGGTCCATGCATAAATATCGGATAGTTCTAACACCAATTTAGTAGATACATGCAGATCTGCTATGGCATTCCACAAGCTTGATTCTATGCTTCCTGATACAAACCGGGTTTCAATTTCCACATCCTTCTGTCCATTACGAACAAAAATGCTGTCACCAAGCTCAAACACTACAAATTCCTCAAGGTTTTTCTCGTAAATCAGATATTTCAATGTTGGTATACTATCACGAGAGTAGAAGAAAGTGCATTTCTTTCCGGCTTTCATTCGTCTTACATCGAAAACCGGCTTCGATTTTTTTGCCAATTCATCAATTCGGGCATAACTGATTCCCCTCGGCAAAAGAATTTCTGACAGGTTCTGATTCTTGCGGATTTTAGATTCCTCAAGATCAAACGAATCAATCGGGATTCCATACCGGTAGGTAATAATCTCTTCTTCAATATATTCAACGTCATCCTCAATTATCTTTTCTTCTCCTTTGGGTAAGCGAACCAATAGAATGAGTATCACTACACTGACCAAAAATAACCCGGATGCAAGGAAAATTACTCTTTTGTTAGCCATCCCAACAATCTTTATTCTAAAAGTAAAAACAATGAAGAACAGAATTGGGTAAGTATAGAATAGTTTTTAACGATTTTTTGTTAAGAGTAATGTACGTAATAAGTAACACGAACCGAATAACCGAATAACCGAATAACGGAATAACCGAATCTCCGAGTCCCGAGTCCCAATCCCCGAATTACTCAGTCCATTTACTGATCCGTAGTTTTCGCAGCCTGTTATCATTTATCAGAGTTTGACGGGTTTCGTAATCGAATCGCATTGAGTCTTTGGTGAAACGTGTGCTAGTACCGATAAAGCCCATTGCATTCTGGATATTGGAGTATCCCTGAACATTATAGTCAGAATGTCCATAATAATATTTCATGTATTCTACCATGGGTTCGTCTCCACCAATAATTTCCAGTTTAATATATCCCAAATACCTTCTCAACACATCTGGATCTTCTTCAATTTGTAAAAGAACTTCCCTGATAAATTCGTCGTAAGTAATGTTCATCTGACGGTATTTGTCAAAGGCAGATTCGTAATTTAGAATATTCTGAATGTGTACCCATCTTGATTGGTAGCCGTTTAGTCGTTCTTCAATAAATTCAAAACCTATATCAACTTCGCTCCAGGCATGTTGCCTCCACATATTATTCCAAATAATCAGCAGTGGAGTTGCTGGAACCAGATACAAATATGTATGATCGAATTTGGGGGCAACGATTCTAATTGAGTCTATTCTTTTTATCAGGCAATAAGCATCTTTATATCCGGGAATAGAAACGCGCACAGAGATTGAGTCAATCGAGTAGGTTGTTGCAATCAGTGGGTGGGATGGAGTATCGAGGATGACACGATTAAAGAGAAAATACTCATGATCGGGATAGAGGAAGAAGCCTGAATCCTTTTCCATGCCAGTTATCTTTTCCGGCTTGATAGTAATCCAGGAATCAGTGAATTCCTCTTTCAGTCTGACCTCTACATCCAGATTATCCCAATATAAAGAATCATGCACAAATCCAAAATCAGCCGGGCCCTTCTCAGCCCCAAAGGTTTTGCTTATTGAGATGTAATGGCTGGTGTCATGATCATCAAAAATGGCATAAATAACAGGTATGGGTTTACTTGGGATATATATATAGGGATCGGTCTCGCAGCCCCCAGCAAGGAAAACCACAATTATAGCTATAAGGATATCCGTAATCTTCATATGAATCACTCTGTCCATTTTGATAATCTGAGTTTTTTTAGCCGGTTCTCAGAGTATAGTATTTGTCGTGTTTCGGCGTCGAACCTCATCGAATCTTTATAGTATTGGGTACTTGTTGCAAGGAATCCAAATGCATTTTGGAAATTGGAGTAGCTCAGGTTATTGTAGTCTGAATGCCCGTGAAAGAGTTCCATGTAATCCTTCATCGGTGTATCACCACCGGAAATATGCATATTTATAATGCCCAGTTTTCTGCGGATTACTTCCGGATCATCTTCAAGTTGAAGCAGAACCTCCCTGATAAACTCTTCATAAGTGATGTTTATTTGTCTGTAATACTCATACTTCGACAGATTGTAGAGGGTATTCTGAATTATAACCCATTTTGATCGGATCCCATTTTCCAGTTCCTCAATAAATTCAAAACTGACATCAATCTCGTTCCATGCATGTGGGATAATATTTGGATCTAAACTAGCCCCACCCCCAAACCAATCCCAGTTAAATAACATGGGAGAATTGGGTGAAAGAAACAAATACTTCTGATTATACCTGGGAGAAACGATTCTTATTGAGTCAATTCGCTTATGTGCACAGAATGCATCATCATACCCGGGAATTGATACTCGAATCGAAATGGTATCTATTGAATAGACCTTTGGATAGTCCCAGCGCGCTGGTGTATCCATAAGAACCCTCTCAAATTTGTAGTACTCCTGATCAGGATAGAGAAAAAAGCCTGAATCCTTTTCCATGCCAGTCACTTTTTCAGGCTTGATCGTGATCCAGGAATCAGTAAATTCTTCTTTCAGTCTTACCTCAACATCCAGGCTGTCCCAATATAAAGAATCATGAACAAATCCAAAATCGGCCGGACTCTTTTCAGCACCAAAGGTTTTGCTTATCAGGATGTAATGAGTGGTTTCGTGATCGTCAAATACCGCGTAAATAACAGGTATGGGATTACCGGGGATGTAAATAACCGGATCGGTTTCGCAGCCTTCAATAAGGAAAACCACAATCAGGCCCACAAGAATTCCCGCAATCTTCATAAGAATGACTCAAGTTACGGAGGACCCTCTAATTTAAGTAATATTTAAAATGTAATAGGTAAGAAGGGGGTAAAAAGTTACACCATTAAAAGTAAAATGGACCAAATAACTGAATAACGGAATAACCGAATAACCGAATAACGGAATAACCGAATAACGGAATAACCGAATAACGGAATAACCGAATAACCGAATCAAACCACCACATTAATAATCCTCTTCGGCACCACAATCACTTTCTTCGGAGATTTTCCGTCGAGCCATTTCTGAGCCAGTTCATGTTTGATCACGATTTCTTCAATCTCTTTTGGTGACATATCTGCTGGTAATTCCAGCTTGAATCTCATTTTGCCATTAAAAGAAACCGGGTATTCAATTTGGTCTTCTTTTAGATATTCATTGTTCAGCTTTGGCCAGACAGCATCAGCAATTGTAATCTCATGGCCCAAAGTTGCCCATAATTCTTCTGTAATATGGGGAGCAAAAGGAGCAAGCAGTATTAACAGTGGTTCAAGAATAGCCTGCTTGTTACACTTGAGCTCAATCAGCTCGTTTGTGCAAATCATAAATGCACTTACTGAAGTATTAAGAGAGAAACGCTCAATATCTTCGCCGATCTTTTTTATTGTTTTATGAAGAACTTTCAATTCAGCCGCAGTTGGAGTATCCTGACTGAGAACCAATTCACTTTCTGTATTGTGGAATAGACGCCAGAACTTCCTGAGAAACTTATGAACTCCATCAATGCCGTGAGTGTCCCAGGGTTTTGATTGTTCAATTGGTCCGAGAAACATTTCATACAGGCGCAAAGTATCTGCACCATATTGGTCAATAATAGTATCAGGATTGACTACGTTGTACATGGATTTGGACATCTTTTCGACGGCCCATCCACAGATGTATTTTCCATCTTCCAGGATAAATTCTGCATCCTGGTTCTCCGGGGTCCAACTTTTAAAGGCATCCAGATCAAGAATATCGTGATTGCATAAGTTGATATCTACATGAATCGGGGTCACATCGTATTCATCCTTGAGTCCTGACGAAACAAAAGTTTTACTGTTTTTGATCCTGTAAACAAAGTTTGACCTACCCTGAATCATCCCTTGATTAATTAGCTTTCTGAAAGGTTCATCTTTGCAAACATATCCCAGATCGTAAAGGAATTTATTCCAGAATCTTGAGTAAATCAGGTGTCCGGTAGCATGCTCAGTACCACCTATATACAAATCAACATCTTGCCAATACTCGTTTGCTTCTTTTGAGACAAGGGCCTCTTTGTTCCAGGGATCCATATATCTTAGGTAATAGGCGGAAGATCCGGCAAAACCAGGCATGGTACTCAACTCAATAGGGTGGCCTTCCTTTGTTGTCCAGTTCTTAGCCCGGCCTAATGGCGGCTCGCCTTTTTCTGTTGGTAAAAATTTGTCCACTTCTGGTAATTCCAGAGGCAACTCATTGTCTTCCATGAGGTAGGGGATCCCATCTCGGAAATATACAGGAAAAGGTTCTCCCCAATATCTCTGCCGGCTAAATATGGCATCTCTAAGTCTGAAGTTGACCTGAACGTTTCCCAGTTTCTGTTTTTCGATTTCCTGCTTGGTCTTTTCAATAGCTTCCGGAACGGGCAGACCATTAAGGAATTCAGAATTTACCATTGTGCCTTCCTTGGCGTCATTTGAATCGTCCCAGGTAGCTGTGTCTGATTCTTTCGTTTCAGGGGCTACCACAACTTGAATTATCGGAAGATTAAAATGTCTGGCAAAAGCAAAATCCCTGCTATCGTGAGCTGGAACTGCCATGATTGCCCCGGTTCCATAACCGGCAAGCACATAGTCTGCAATCCATATAGGAATCTCCTTATGGGTGAAAGGATTAATAGCATAACTGCCAGAAAAGACACCAGAAACTTTCTTGACTTCTGTCATCCTTTCCCGCTCAGTTCTCTTTGCAGTTTTAGCAATATACTTGTCAACTTCCTGGCGTTGATCAGCTGTAGTTAGTTGTTCAACTAATTCAGATTCAGGTGCCAGAACCATATATGTAGCGCCGAATATTGTATCTGCCCGTGTAGTAAATACTTCAATGCTGAGGTTATGACCTTTAATCGGGAAAAACATATTTGCTCCCTCAGAACGACCAATCCAGTTCTTCTGGATTTCAATCAATGATTCTGTCCATTCTATGGTTTCCAGTCCTTTCAGGAGCCTTTCAGAATAGGCAGAAACCCTTAGAAGCCATTGCTTCATTTTCTTTTGCTCAACGGGATGATCGCCTCTTACTGACAATCCATCCTTTACTTCATCGTTGGCCAGAACAGTGCCGAGGGCTGGACACCAGTTTACCATAGTTTCTGCCAGATAGGCCAGGCGGTAGTTCAATAAAATCTCCTGTTGCTGGTTCTCGCTGAATTCTTTCCATTCTGTAGCACTGAACTGAAGTTCTTCAGTAGAGGCAGCATCTATATTATTAGTGCCTGATAGTTCAAAAAGAGCAACTAATTGCTCAATGGAGCTCGCTTTTTGAGCACTCCGATCATACCAGGATTTGAACATTTGGCTAAATGCCCACTGAGTCCAATGGTAATAATCAGGATTACTGGTTCTGACCTCACGTGACCAATCGAAAGCAAAGCCAATCTTATCAAGCTGCTCTCTGTAACGCTTAATATTGTTTTCAGTGGTAATGGCAGGATGTTGGCCAGTTTGAATGGCATACTGCTCAGCTGGTAGTCCGAAAGCATCATACCCCATGGGGTGTAATACATTATAGCCATTCAATCTCTTATAGCGTGTATAGATGTCAGAAGCTATATAACCCAAAGGATGTCCAACATGCAATCCGGCTCCGGATGGATAGGGAAACATGTCGAGTACATAAAACTTGGGTTTTGAAGGGTCAGTCTGAACTTTGAAAATTTTATTTTCTTTCCAGTATGCCTGCCACTTAGGTTCGATTTGCTTAAAATTGTATTCCATAATTATTGCTTCGCGAAAGTATAAAAACTGGCAGGTATTTCCAATATTTTCAATGCTTTGGGTGGGATTTCAGAATTCAGGTGTTTTTTTCGTGTCATCTGAAAAGTAAAGAATTTGTGCTACATTTGCACTTCGAAACTGTTGCTTTAAAGATTATAGACTATGATACAATATTCAACAATAGCAGGCTTTCTGGGAGGATACGAGTGGATCGTCATCCTCGGAGTTGTCGTTTTACTTTTTGGTGGTAAAAAAATTCCTGAACTGATGAAGGGATTGGGTAAAGGCATTCGGGAATTTAAGGACTCTTCAAAGGAATTAACAAAAGAGTCTGAGAAGGAAGAAACAAAACCTGCTGAGAAAGAGTAAATTGGCTCAGAAAAAATCTTCCAATAATAGGGATGCTAATGACATGAGTTTCCTTGAGCATCTTGAGGTGTTAAGGGGGCATTTGTTACGTTCTTTAGCCTCTATTGCGGTTTTTACTGTGGTTGCTTTTTTATTTAAGGATATCATATTCAACCACATTCTTTTCGCCCCAAAAAATCCTGAGTTTTTCACAAACGAGATGTTCTGTCGTTTAGGCCATCTGATGAATACTGAAAAGCTTTGTATTAACTCGGAGGGGCTTCAGATTATCAATTTTGAAATGGCTGGACAATTCAGAACCCATCTGATTATTTCTTTCTTAGCTGGTTTGGTTCTTGCATCTCCTTATATCTTTTTCGAGGTATACAGGTTTATTATTCCAGCCCTTAAAGAACAGGAGCAAAGATACTCCAGGGGTATGGTCTTTTTTACTACTCTGTTGTTCATCACCGGGATTCTTTTCGGATTTTTCGTCATTGTCCCCCTAACTATTAATTTCCTGGGAGGATATTCTGTCACAGAACAGGTTGAAAACACGATAGGCCTGAGCTCTTATATCAGGTCAGTCACCTCAGTAACCTTATCTGCCGGGATCGCTTTTGAACTTCCAATTCTGATATACTTCCTGACGAAGGTAGGCTTAGTTACGGCTGATTTCATGCGACGCTACCGAAAGCATGCAATTGTTGTCTTTTTAGTATTGTCAGGGATTATCACACCGCCAGATGTGATCAGTCAGTTTTTAGTTTGCGGCCCTCTTTATATTTTATTCGAAATCAGTATTCTTATCTCTGCAAGAATAGAGAGAAAGCGGGAAGAGCGGGAAGAAGAAGACTAGGGGAGGGAGTTATTCGTCATTCGTCTTTCGTCTTTCGTCATTCGGAAGAGCTCAACTTACTGGTCCCTGAGCGGAGTCGAAGGGCCACGGAATAACCGAAGTCCCCATCATAAAAAAGAGGGTCTCAATCTCTGAAACCCTCTTTTTTATAAGACATATTCCCTACTGAAACCTTGTATCCGTTACTCTTTGTTTTGATGAGTAATTCAATTTCAAGGCACTTGCTTTCCTAAGTTCAGTTTTGATCTCCTGGATTACACCCATCTTAGTTTTTTCATCCGCCTTGAGTGAGATAGTCATTTTCGGACGTTCTTTTTCGTCGCGTTTTTCTCTCTCAGCGGCTACGTAATCCTGAATATCACCGACAAGTTTGTAACTATCGTCAAGTTGAATCTTTGATTCGGTTCCAAACATATCCCTGTATTTCAAGGTAGGAGATCCCACGTAAATGTAGCTTACAAGAGATTTCTTTTCCAATTTTACTGTCTCAGTTGCTTCCGGCAAAACAATTTTCACTTTAACATCGGTTTCCTTCATGGTTGTAGATACCATAAAGAAAAACAATAGCATGAAAACAATGTCGGGCAAAGATGCGGTTGAGATTGGGGGAACTCCCTTAGATTTTCCTTTTCTTGCGAATTTTGACATATTAATTCCCTCCTATCGTTTAATTTCAACTGGTTCAGCTTCTGAAATAGCTGTAGGTAGAAAATCACGTACAGCCTTCTGCATCTCTTCATCCAGAGACTTGAACTTCTTACCAAACCGGGCATAACTAAATTCGTCTCTTAGTTCATTAAATGCAGCTACCAGCTCATTTTGAACGCGAATGTATGCTCCATAATCTGTTCCCCTGTCATTTGTAAGAGACACAACGCCTTTAGACTTTTGAAGTTCGCCGAAAGCTTCAATAAACTTAGGTTCCTTTTCGGAGAGATTCTCTTTTTCCAATGGGTTTAGGATGAATTCCTTAACCCTGTCTTTAAGGTCGTATAATTCCGCATAAGCTCCCTCAACGAAGAGGTCGTTGTTAACATTAATTCCCACCACAAAAACATTCCTTTCGTTGATGTCAGGTGGTTTTTGGTCTTCAGTTACCCATTGAGGTAACTTCCGGTAGATGCCAGAATCAACGTCCATGGTTGTAGTAACCAAGAAGAAGATCAGTAGCATGAATGCTATATCTGCTAATGATGACTGGTTGATCTCCGGTACTGATCTATTTTGTCTTGCCATAGAATTCTGGTTTTAATGAAAAGCAGCCGAAGCTGCTCTCCGATTATTTGAAAATATTTCTGACGGCTGAAAAAACCATGGCAAGCAAAGCGCCGCCCAGCATAAAGTACATCATATAGATACCCATTCCGGTTAGCTTCAGTGTTTCCGGAATATTATCATTTCCGGTGTATCCTGGAAGCTCCATAATAGTGTCATCTGCTAATTGGTATCCAATAAAAAGCAAAAGAGCCAAAACTGCAATAGAAGCCAGTGTTTTTAGGCCACTTTTTGGATTGGCAACCATATTGGCAATCGGAAATAATACCGAAAAGAATACTGCAAGGCCGACCAAAATGTATGCCCATATTACATAATAATTAAGAATCGGGCCAAATTCTGTTATTTGCTTGCTGAAAGGATCGTCTGTGCTGACGTTTCCGCTTTTGACATAGAATGAAATAATCAAAACAACGGAAACAGCCAGAAGGATCCAGTAGAATATTCGTCCTGTTTTTTGTGCTATTCCTGTTTTCATAATCAAATTTACCTTAGTGACAGTTTACTTCTTGGCGTGCTGGAATTCGATAAGCATATCCATGAAAGTGATAGATGAATCTTCCATGTCGTTGGTAATGCTGTCAATCTTTGACAAACAGTAGTTGTAAAACAGCTGAAGAATCATAGCAACGATCAAACCTGTAACAGTTGTAATCAGGGCAACTTTAATACCACCGGCAACCAGAGTAGCTGAAATCTCACCAGCCTGCTGGATGGAGTCGAATGCGCCAATCATACCGATAACAGTTCCCATGAAACCAAGCATCGGAGCAATGGAAATAAACAATGAAATCCAGGTAAGACCTTTTTCGAGAAGCCCCATTTGAACACTACCATAAGAAATAATGGATTTTTCAACCACTTCCAGTCCTCCATCATAACGATCCAAACCCTGGTAGAAAATGCTGGCAACCGGGCCACGTGTGTTGCGGCAAATTTCCTTCGCAGCATCAACACCCTCTTCATTCAAAGCAGCTTCAATTTTAGCCAGAAGTTTCTTGGTGTTTGTTGTAGCCAGACTGAGGTAGATAATTCTCTCAATGGCAATTGCAAGACCCATAATCAATGCAAGGATTACAACACCCATAAAACCGGCGTTACCTTCAATGAATTTCTGCTTGAGAATCTGGTGCATTGTTTTGTCTTCTGTTTCTGTGGTAGCATCATCTACTACAACTTCTTCTACAAATGCCTGTTCAACAATGGTTGTGTCAACAACAGTTATGTCGGCAGGGCTTGCTGGTTCTTCCTGAGCCATTACCATGTTGAATGATGCTCCGATTGAAAGCATCCCAAGTACAGCTATGAAAGCAAATAATTTTTTCATGACATTAAATCAATTAGTTAGTAATCTTAGTCCGTGTTTTTGTTTTTCGGTATTAATACTATAAAATTATAAAGAACTGCGGAGAGAGAGGGATTCGAACCCTCGATACAGATTCACTCTGTATACACGCTTTCCAGGCGTGCGCCTTCGACCACTCGGCCACCTCTCCAAAAATCACGGCGCAAATTACAAAAAAAAATAAAAACATGCACCATGTTACAGGCTTATTTCACCACATAAAGAACGATTAAGATATAATCGGATATCCCTTGTTTGCAGGCCTTTCCCAAGCAAAAACATGAATTTTGTTAGTGCTGATTCTGTGGTAATATCCCTTCCGTTAAGTACACCCATCTCATGAATGTGTCGATTCGTTTCATATTTGCCCGGTTCTACTGTGCCTGTCTGACACTGAGTTATGTTGAGAATAATAATATTACGGTTAATTGCGTCTTGAAGTTCTTCCAAAAACCATTTGTTGGTAGGAGCGTTTCCTGATCCATAGCTTTCCATGATAATTCCCTTTAAACCTGGTGTATGCAGACATGAATAAAGCCATTCCCGACTAATTCCTGGAAATATTTTAAGAATACCTACATGGGGGTCCATTTTTGTATGAACAGCCAGGGGAAGCTTTTTATCAGGATATTGAATTGCTGTGTGATGATAATTGATATGAATACCTGTATCAGCTAGAGCCGGGTAATTGTGAGACCTGAATGCATGAAAATATTCAGCATTGTGCTTGGTAGTTCTGTTCCCTCGAAATAGTCTGTCTTGAAAAAAAATACAAACCTCTGGAACAATTGCCTGACCATCTTTCTGATCTGCAGCGATTTCTATGGCAGTGAGTAAATTTTCTTTACCATCGGTTCTGAGTACTCCGATAGGTAACTGCGAGCCAGTCAGAATAACAGGTTTATCCAGATTGCCAAGCATGAAACTCAGTGCACTGGCTGTGAAAGACATAGTGTCTGTGCCGTGAAGGATAACAAATCCATCAAACTGTGAGTATTTGTCACGAATCAGTTCAGCCAGCTTGCTCCAGAATTCTGGATTCACATTAGATGAATCAATGGTTGGATCAAAGGTATAGGACTCAATCAAGCACTCAAAACGACGCAATTCAGGTAATTGATTAGAAATTTCATTGAAATCTACCGGAATCAGCGTTTGACTTTCAGGATTATTAATCATTCCGATTGTACCTCCTGTATAGATCAGCAATATTGATTTAGTAGCTTTACTCATTGTTTGTTATGGGTACTAAATTCCGAAAATATTTCGAGCATTTGCACTTGTAGCTGCGGCAATTTCATCTCTGTGCATACTAAATACATCAGCAAGTTTATTGGCTGTGTAAGCGAGGTATGCAGGTTCATTCCTTTTGCCCCTTTTTGGAACTGGTGCCAGGTAGGGAGAATCAGTTTCAAGAATAATATGTTTGAGATCAATTTCCCGGATCACCTCATCCAGTTTGGCATTCTTAAACGTTAAAACACCACCAATGCCTAAATGAAATCCGAGGTCAATTGCAATTTTTGCTTCTTCAAGGCTGCCTGAAAAGCAATGGAAGATTCCCCGATGTGAACCACCGAGCGATTCAATTACTTTTACTGTGCTCATAAAACTATTTCTTGTATGAATGACAACTGGAAGGTCTTTCTCCTGGGCCCACCCAAGTTGAATTCTAAGAGATTCTTCCTGCTCTTTCGCGAATGTTTCATCCCAGTAAAAGTCCAGTCCTATTTCTCCAATTCCAACATACTTTCTTTTGTTGAGCCAGTTTTCTGCCAAATCCAGTTCCTTCAGATAATCATCTTCTACTGATGTGGGATGCAGACCCATCAGTGGGAAGGTTATTGCGGGGTACTGATCGGCTAATTTATGAAGACTGTCGATAGTGGAGCTGTCAACGTTTGGCAAAACAAATCCATCTATCTTATTCTTTAATGCCCTTTGGATTACTCCATCGCGGTCGTTATCAAACTCTGGCAGGAAAATATGGCAATGTGTATCTATGAAATACATGTACGATAATTTTGTGCAAATATACAAATGAAAAGAGCCCCGGCTATTCCGGGGCTCAATAAAAGTATTCTATGAAGTATTATTAAACTACTCCCTGAGCCAGCATGGCATCGGCCATTTTAACAAAACCACCGATATTTGCACCCGTTACGTAGTTAACATAATCAGGTGATTCAGTTCCATGTTTCACGCAGGTAGCATGAATATCTTTCATAATCTGATGCAGTTTGGCATCAACTTCTTCACGAGTCCAGGACAAGCGCATGGAGTTTTGAGTCATTTCTAAACCTGAAACTGCTACTCCGCCAGCATTGGCTGCTTTACCCGGTCCGTATAAAATTTTACTCTCAAGATAAACTTCAATAGCTTCAGGAGTTGAAGGCATGTTAGCTCCTTCAGAAACCAAAATGCAACCATTGCTAATCAGGGCTTTAGCTTGTTCTTCGTTGACTTCGTTCTGAGTAGCACATGGAAGTGCAATATCTACTTTAACTCCCCATGGACGCTGGCCTTCGAAATATTCTACGTTGAACTTCTCAGCATACTCGCTGATTCTTCCACGTTTAACATTTTTTAGTTCCATTATCCAAGCCAGTTTTTCTTTATCGATTCCATTTGGATCATAAATATATCCGGCTGAATCAGATAGTGTGACAACTTTAGCACCCATGTCATTACACTTCTCAGTAGCATATTGGGCTACATTTCCAGAGCCTGAAATAGCAACTACTTTCCCTTTCATGCTATCTCCTTTGACTTTCAGCATTTCTTCAGCAAAGTAAACAGTACCGTAGCCAGTAGCTTCAGGACGGATAAGACTTCCGCCCCATTCGCGACCTTTACCGGTCAATACTCCTGTGAACTCATTGCGCAGGCGCTTATACTGTCCAAACAAGAATCCAATTTCACGACCGCCAACACCTATGTCACCTGCCGGAACGTCTGTATTAGGACCAATATGACGAAATAGCTCAGTCATAAAACTCTGGCAGAAATGCATTACTTCATTATCTGATTTTCCTTTTGGGTCGAAATCTGAACCTCCTTTTCCTCCACCCATTGGAAGAGTGGTAAGGGAGTTCTTGAATACTTGTTCAAATGCCAGGAACTTCAAGATTCCCAGATTAACGGTAGGGTGAAAGCGTAAGCCACCTTTGTATGGCCCAATAGCGCTATTCATTTCGATACGGAAACCTTTGTTGATTTGAACATCACCTTTGTCATCCACCCATGGTACTCTGAAAAGAATTACTCTTTCCGGCTCTGCTATGCGCTCAAGTATTTTAGCGTGCTTATACTTAGGGTTTTCTTCGATAAAGGGGATTAAAGACTCAGAAACTTCCAGCACGGCCTGATGGAATTCAACCTCGCTGGGGTTCTTAGCGATTACCTTAGCCATGAACTTTTCTACTCGTGGATCCATGATAATGATTTTTGGGTTTTATTAAATTATTGTTTGTCGTTAACTGGCTTAATAATAGGTTAATTTTTGAAAAAAAAAAACGATTATCATCACTTTGTTGCATGATCATCAACACATAATGGTTTCAGTTTATATGTGTTTTATAATGCTCTGAATCGCCCGCCTGGTGCAGCCTGAATGAGGGCACTGAACTCCAGTGTGAGTAAATCGCCGGTAAGTCGGGCAGGGTGTGCTTGCAAAAGCATACCCAATTCATTTATGTTCAGTTCATCTTTTCGAAGAAGGTCAAGGATTTTTTGCTGAAAATCAGATAGCAAACTGAGATCCTGAGTGCTTTTTGATGGTCTCTCTTTTTTATTGAGAGGATTATCCCATCCCATCAGGAACGAAATGTCAGAGCTGGTATTTACCAGAGCTGCCTGATTTGTTCGGATAAGATAATTGCAACCCAGGGAATGCAGATCAGAGGGTCTTCCTGGTACTGACAGAACCTCCCGGTTATAGGAGTTTGCCATTTCTGCAGTTGCCATAGCTCCTCCTCTGAGACTGCTTTCCACAACCAGGGTTGCCTTTGTTAATCCGGCAATAATCCGGTTTCGACGTATGAAGTTCTTGGGTTCCAGTTTGTTATAGCTGAAGAAATCTGTTACCAGCGCTCCTTGATTCTCAATTCTTTCTGCCGTTTGTCTGTGTAAAGCGGGGTAAATTGTATGGAATCCATGTCCAAGCACAGCAAGGGTTGGTAATTTGTTTGCCAGAGCAGCCTCATGAGCCGTAATATCGATACCATATGCCAGCCCGCTTATTACATGTAATTCTGGTGTGGATTCTGCCAGTTCCTGAACCCATGTGCTCGTTAGGAGTCTGCCTCTTTGTGAAGGGTTTCGGGTACCGATAATGCTAATTGACTTTGGCATCGTTTGGGGCAGGTTGCCTTTGTAGAAAAGAACAATCGGGGCATCAGGGCAATGCCGTAATTGATCCGGATATTCAGGCTCCTGAAAAAAGACCATTTTAATATGGTTCCTTTTCATGAACTGGATTTCCTGTTCGGCCCGATTTAGGATTCCCGCTTGCCTTAAGTTCGAAGCAATTTTTTTGCCAATTCCGGGGATTTTTAACAAATTCTGCTGCTTTTCTTCAAAGATTGCTGACACAGAGCCTGTACTGCGAATCAGGTTTCTGGCCAGAGTAGAGCCAACACCGGTTACCAGTGCCAATCCTAACTGATGTAATACTGAATAGTTTTCCATTTACTATATATATATGCAGCAAATGGGTGTAAATGGAAAAGTGAAGGAAGAATTATTTGATTTTTTTTATCAGATAAGTAGCTTCATTGATAAAATGCTTCCTTTGATCTGGTGTCAGCCATGGGAGATTTGCAGACAGATTCTGAATTCTGATATATTCCTCGTTCATCTCTTTACCTTTTTTAAGTTTGACCATTGATTTCATTAAATAATATCGGTAAAGAATATTCTCAGGGAAATTTTCTACCAGGATGCGATTCCATTTAATTGCTTCATAAGAATTCCCTGAAATTTCAAGGTTGATTTTCATGAGAAAATATTTTGCCTCATTGCTAATCAAAGGATGGGAACTTTGAGCTGCCGAGATCAATAGCCTATATCCTAATTTTCGATCATAGGCTGGAGCAAACCTGAAAAACGGCTTGAACATTGGCCTTTCTTCAACTGTTATCGCTGCCAGATAATGATACAGGCCTGCCAGAAGCATAAATTTCTCATTTCTCTCAGGGTTTTTAAGTACTTCTTCCAGATATGGCATAATTTGCTTCAGGTTTGATAAACCTTTCAAATACCTCTTTTTGTGAAGTGCATATCGGGTTTGATAAGCATAGCCATGTACAATTGCAAATAATTCATCTTCTGAGAGTTGTTTGGGCTGATAATTTCTGTATCTGTTTATTACCGCCATATTGGCTTCTGCAAAAGACAGTGAGGATGCCTTGTTTTCCTTACCTGTCATCATTATCCACCAATAATAATTAGATGTGGAAATGTAAACTTCCGGTCTATCAGCCAGATCTTTTTTTACCTGAGCTAATTCGATTAATGATTCTTCGAAATTGTAGTGATACAGAGATTCAAAAAAATCAAGAACCAGTTTTTCTTCGTGGGTGTTTTGAGAAAGTCCTGCCATGGATGTAAACACCAGCAAATACAATATTGTGGGAATTGTAAAAGCATATTTACATGATTTAATCATTGATTTTCGGCAGAAATAATTTCCAGAGTTTGCTGGAGGATTTGGTTTCGTCTTCTTTCCCGCTCAAGTTCTGCCGCTCTTTCAGCATGATCAAAGCCACCCTGATAATATCTTTGAAACCATGGTAAAATGGTTAAGATAGCATCAATTGGATGCAGACGTGTGGTCAGATATGCATAGATGCTGATCAGAGTTCCGGTCAGCAAAAAGGAATTTATACCTCCCGCTATATCCCCGGCATAAAATTGCCCAAGCCCTGGAGTAATTGCACTTAAAACCAAGGCTGCTTTAGGATTTGGACGTTTAAATGCTTTTGTATTGGAAAAAAGCTTTCTGATACTGTCTCTGGCTTCAACCCGATCAGCAGGGATAGCCTGAGCCAGGTGATTGCCTGCCTGAACAAATTGTTCAAGGCCGAAATAGCTGGCTCCGAGAAGTAATTCTTTTCTGAAATTATCAGGACTGTTTGGTTCAAATTCCTGACCAAGCAATTCCATGAGGGCAAAATGAAAATTTCTGGTTTCGAGGTAAGTAATTACCTTTTGAAATAAGTATTCGGTTTTCAAATCAAGATCAGATTCTGCAAAATATGCGTGATCATAATACTCGAGAGCTCTTGTGAAATCACCAGTTGAATAGAAACATGATGCTATTCTGGATAGAACCTCTGGTTCAGTCTTTGATTTTGAGAAAAATGCAACACGCTGGTATGTAAACAGAGCTTGTTCAAAATTCTGCTGAGCATAAAACTGACCAGCCAAAAGCCTGGTTTCGTCAATGTTCTGGCCAGTTGAAGGCCATGCCTGTGAGAGGCTAAAACCGATTATAAACAGCAGCTTCAATCTCATGATGCAAGTCATTATTGAGTCTCATATTGTAATCTGCTGCCGATTTCCAGCTGCCATACAGGTTTGAACCATAGAATCCTACAGCCATACTGCCGAAGATCCATCCATAAACACTTTGAATGCCATCTTTTGAAAAGCCCCGATAGGCTTGCCATGCATTTGTAGCTACAAAAAGCAGTGATATTAAGCCATCCTTCCAATCTTTAGTATAGACCTTTCCAAGTCCGGGAACAAATGCCGACAAGCCCAGTGCTATTCCAGGTTTTTTATAGCGATAAGCCTGTTGACGTTTTAAAATAGAAGAAAGTTCTTTTGATTCAGTATTATGCCCGAGGTATTCTTTGTTGATAAAGAAGGCAGCAGCTGCAAACTCCTCGCTTAGCATTAATGTAACAAATTGGTAATATCCAATTGCTGACTGTGGTAGTTTGGGTTGCTTTGTCAAATACGCCTGTGCTTCAGGAAATTCATGATTCAGGAGTAATAATTTAATCCACTCTCTGGCCAGGGTACTGTCAGGATTGTTCAGAGGGTACCAGCTTTTAATCTTATCGATTCCGGCGATCCAGTCATTGCCCTTCCGATATGCCACAATCAATTGATTTTTAGCATTTTCATTATCAGATTCCATGAATACTATCCGCTCCAGTTCCATTGCAGCTAATGGATATTGCCTGCTGCTAAGCAAATATTGAGCGAAAGCTTTGGAATGTTCAGAATCGTAGAGGTTTTGCGCATTTGATTGAAAAGTGCACAATAGAAAAACTCCGATAATAAGGCTAGTGTATTTTTCGAATCGGATCATAGAACCTGTGTGTCTCGAGGTGGATAGAATATTTTTCAGGAGAAAAACCATTACAGCGTGTTAAACGGTCCACTGCATCAAAAATCCCTAATAATCCATTTACTTTTATGGTTTCCAGTGCATAAGAGGAACATGAAGGATAAAAAGCACAATTTAAGGCATCTTGTGATGAAATGTATTTCTTATATACGTTAAATCCCACGGTTATGATCAGCATGAGTTCATTACTCCAGTCAGGCTGGGTGCTAATCACTTTTTCCTTAGGACTAACAGGAAATAGACTTTTTAGTTTTTCCAGATCATTTTTTTCCTGACTAAGACCTGAACTAGCGAGGCCTGTCAATAGAAAAAGTATAAAGATCATTGTTTTCCAACTCATCCAACACCAGGTTTTTAAAACTCATAATTTGATAATTCTCACCTTCCTCAGAAAAACTAATTTCAATAATTCTTCCGGGAAACGCCAGGCCATCTTGTTCAACATAATTCTCATAGAATTGTTTTCTGATCACTTCTCCATCCGGAGAGAAAAAAACTACTCCAAAAAGCTTTTTATCAATTACTGAAATCAGGATATTCCCAAGATCATCAGCAAGACTTGACGGCGGAGTCCACGTAGTAATAACCATTTCACCTTCTCTTACTACCTCAGTAATTTCATATTGTGTTCGTTTTAACCCAAACTCTGGCAAATGACTGCTCAAAGCCAGATGGAATACTGAAAATTCGGCCATGGATGGATTGAAGCTCCTTTGTATTATCTGATTGTCAACAATGCGATACGTAACCGTGTCAGTTGTCAGTAACATGCTTTTCTCAGGAAAACTCAGGTCATAAACAATTTTTTTTTCATTACGGTCATAGTATATTTTCCCCATGGTAAGGCTCTGCTCTCCAGTACTAAGCTTTGTCTTTACTGAAACATCTGCGCGGATTCTGAAAAACTGTTGTGCTGGCAGGATTACAGGAGCTAACAGCAATATCAGAATTAATATCTGGCGAGAGATTCTCATAATGTCCTTTCTGGATTTCCGATATAACGAATAACAAGAACAACCTGATGGAGACCATCAGGTTGTTCTTCAATACGAATTATCAATTCTTGCTTTTAAAGATTGATTTGGTAGAAATAGCTACCACCGCCAATCAAAGCATTTACAATACAGCCAAATAACGACTTCTTGGTTTCGGCAGGATCGTCTGCAACCAGCCATACAACCAATACACCGAGAGGCCCAAGACAGCAGCCCCATAAGAAACCACCGATGCCTAAAGCCTTGTCGTTCATCAGGTCAAAGCCATAGAATGAACTTGAATGCGTCATGTCAGCAACCAGTTCATTCTCAGAAGCAATCATGTCTGATAATCTCACTCCCGGGTTTGAAAGAACGAAGTTTTCTAAAGATGTTAAATCTGTCATTTCAAGTTCCACTGCTTCCTGATTATAGGAAAACAGGTCCGCTTGTCCGGCCATACTGCTGCCAGCAATCAACAATGCAAAGCTGGCAAGTAAAATAGTTTTCTTCATTAGAACAGAATTTGATTTTGATTACGAAATATAGATAAATTGTTTGTCAATATTGTCCGATTTCTTTATTTAGAACTATAATGAATTAATGTCTTGAGTTTTTTATATCTTAGTGCGTCGATTTATGGATTAATCCTTTACTTTAAATAACAAAAATTATGAGAAAAACCCTTACTCTTGTTGGTATTTTGCTGATTAGTTTTTCCCTGAACTCTTTTGCAGGGAATTACAAATTAGACCAAAGCAAAATTAATGCCATGATGTCGGATGCTCAGGAAGTAATTACACCTTCTGCTTTTGAAATGGGCTCACTTTACAGTATTCCGGGCACTGATGCTCAGTTATCTGAAAAAGATCCAATAATTGCATTTTTGTTAACTGCTACTGCTAGTGTTGGTATAGCTGGTATTCACCGTTTATATCTG
This sequence comes from Bacteroidota bacterium, assembly GCA_034658635.1. GTDB lineage: Bacteria > Bacteroidota > Bacteroidia > Bacteroidales > UBA12481 > JABHCC01. The sequence goes on from JAYEFL010000189.1 coordinate 24,908, forward strand.
GGTACAGATACGATGACATTTGTTGTTTACCTGTTAACATTGGGCGGCTGTGGTATTATTCAAACGGTTGATGCAATTATGCTGTTATTGGTTTTAATAGATGATGAAAAGAGCATTGATCCCTATCTGAATAATCCAGAGATACTGATGTGGAAAGACCAGATGTAGGCAGATTTTTATTATTTCTGCTTTCCTAAGGAAATAAGAAATTCTTCAACCGGTTGTGAGTACGCTTGTATTTTCAGCCGGTTTTTCTTTTCACATATTTCAACTGCTCTTAGCTGCCCTCCTGAATGTAACTTCTGTAGAATTGTTGCTCCGCTCAACCAGCCTGTAACATAGAATCCACTCAAAAATGTCCAGCCTGAAAGGCCCAGAACAACAGCATGAAGGCTGAAGTTATATATCCCATCACCTATAGATCCGGCATATATTTGTCCCGAGCCAGGAATAATAGTTGACCATTTTCTGGCTTTCTCAGGATCTTTCAACACCGGAAGTTCTCTGTTCAATAAAGAGTCAAAATGTTCATGAAGACTATTGACCTGATCCTGACCGGGGATGGTGGTCAGATAATGATTTCCAAAGGAACTAACTTTTTTCCAATCACTTTCTTCCAGAGCTGCCAGAGCAAGTAGTAGGTAAACAGGACTTTCATACTCAGAGTTAGCAATGAAAGGTATCCCCATTTGTCCTCTGGAAAGTGTTTCCTGAAAATCATTGTTAAGGAAACTAAGCAATACCATTTCGTAAAAAATAGCCGGACGCAGGTTTTCAGGGGCGGCCAAAAGATTGATTGTTCCTAATATCTCTAATCCGCGATCATAAGCTTGAGTTTTCTTTAACGCCTGTGCTCGTCCTAGTCTTGCTTTAATTATTTCAGCCGGATCAGATGATCTGAAAGCAATATACTCATAGGCCAGATTGGCTTCTGCGTATTTCCCCAGTCGCATTAAGTCTCCTGCCTTGCTTAAATCGTCCTGCGCATTAACGGTAATAATCGCGCAGAGGAATAAGCAGAGTAGCCACAATGGCTTGTTCTTTACCCTCATAAAATCTTTCCCGATAAGTTTTTACACTAATGATACTTCCATAGATATTGCCAAGATAAAAAACACTAAACAGGCTGGTGAAGATTATACTGTTCCAACTTGCAATACCTGATTTAAGAATGTTCTCAACTGCCATGCCGCCCATGCCAGCCAGCAAAAGAAAACTACCTATCCCTGTTCCTTTTTGGCCGGCATAAATTTTTCCGGCTCCCGGAATTACAGCAGAGAATAATCCGCTCATTGCCATTGATTTAGGACGAAAATCCATGATTTCCAAAGTGTATTCTTTTAATAAATCAATTTGGGCGCTATATATATTGGACTGCTTGCTCAGTCTGTTAAGTTCGAGTAAGGCCGAATCAGCAAGTGAATTCAACAAGTACAGTCCGGAGTATTGAATTCTCAGCAGTTCTTTTTCAATTTTATTCGGGTTCTTTATCAAACTAAGATCATGTCTAGCTTCATCATAGTTGCCTAAATAAGCTGAACTCCAGGCACTGAAAAACATCGATCGCTTAAATAGACCTGAATTAGCAGATACTTTCGCGAAACTATCAATGCCTTCAGGAACTCTCTTAAGATTATACATTGCCCAGGCGCGATAGAAATTGAGTGAATCTGCTTGAGATCCGGAAATCCGGGATGACATTCCATTTGTGAGATCAATAACTTCCTGAAAGTTCCGGTTTTCAGAAAGATGACGTGCAAAATCTGCATGCAAGTATTGTGCTTGAGATCCAATGACCCAAAGCAAGAGCATACATGTAAAGCCAATTCGCTTAAGTATCATTATTTAAGACGGTAATAATCAATTTGTTCTCGCACTTTGTGAATTTGGAAATCAATCTCCCACGGTGGATAGTCATACAATGCCAGACGATTGCAGCGACTTATACGGTCTGCCGTAAAGATTAAGCCCCGAAGAATCCCATATTCCTGCAACAAGTTCTTGCTATAAGCTGAACAGGAAGGGGAATATATGCACGTAGCTGATAACTGTGGGGAAATCATTGCCTGGTAAGTCCAGAGTAAGCCACCAAAAGCCAAGGTGAAAGGGTTTAAGCGAACCAGGGCAGAAGAATGATTTGACAATAAAAAGACTGGTAAATGCCGGTGATCATCATGATGCTCTTGAGAATCGTCTTGAACCTGTTCGAAAACCAGGATAAGATCTTCCTGAAATGATTGTCCCGACAGTGAAGTTGCCAGCAATAAAATCAACAATGAGAAAGATATCTTATTTAATAATTTGAACATCATCAGGGATTTCAAGATTAAATTTCCCGGGATCACAACTTTCTCCGAAACGATAGTCAGTGTATGTCATGCGTTTGATTAATGAATCTCCCTCAGGAAGAAAAACAATCTCGGTTATCACAGCTGGTACCTGGCTGTCATATATCTTAACAAAATCTTCGAAATATACTTTCAATACTGTTTCTCCATCCGTATTTATGTATTCGGCGTATATTGGTAGAAGGTTTTCATGCACCAGCTCTATCTTGTCAACCTGATTCAGTAAATGCAAGGGTGCTTGCCAGGTAGTAACAAAAACTCCATTATCGGTTTCGCTTTTTGTAATGGAAAAACCTAATTCTTTGAAACCCAAGTCATAAGTCTGATTTATGAGGAAATAATAAAGGTTGTTGCTGCGACTTGTAAGAGCTTCATTAGCCTTAATAATCATTTTCTTTTGTTTGGGCTGATAGAGCCTGGCTTCTCCCAGCGGGTTGCTGATGAAAATGAATTCTTCCGGAAAGTAATTATACATAAGTATCTGTCCTGATGGGAACTCAAGATACAAGTCAGCTTCTGCTTTAATTACTTTTCCATCCTGAAGGGTTTGAGTGAGCAAATGTGTTGAGACTCTTTTCTGCTTTTGAGCCTGACTCTGAACAGCAAGCAGCAGTACAAGTAATACTACTATGAGTGAGATTTTTTTCATCTTTGCTTGCTTTTGATTATTGATTCGCATGAGTTGATTTTTTTCTTCGAATCATTTCCTGTCTGATCAGTTTCAATTCCCGGCTGGTTTGACCGGCTATAGAAGTGTTTTCTTCAGCTCTTCGGATAAGGTAGGGAAGAACATGCTGAACAGGACCAAATGGTAGATATTTTGCCACATTGTATCCTTCGTGCGCCAGATTAAAGCTGATATTATCACTCATGCCGAAAAGTTGTGAAAACCAAACACGATCATCATAACTCTTAATACCCTGTGCTTCCATCAGCTCGGTAAGTAGCTCGTTGGAATTCTCGTTATGCGAACCATTGAATACAGATATTTTATCTATATGCTTGATAGTGAATCTTAAACCATCATCATATACTTTGTCTGTTGTTTGTTTATCCGGATTAATAGGATCTGGATAACCCTTCTCTTCTGCTCGTTTTCGCTCTTTCTCCATATAAGCTCCCCTGACAAATTTGATACCAAGGAAATATTTGCCTTCAACAGCTCTTTGGTATGAAGCTTCCAGATATGACAGACGATCATGACGGTACATCTGAAGAGTATTGAAAACAATGGCCTTCTCTTTATTATATTTGAACATCATGTCTTCACAAACCTCATCGATAAAGTTTTGGAACCATGAATCTTCAGCATCTATCAGTATTGGAATGTTTTGATTAAATGCTTCCTTGCACATAATATCAACGCGCTCCCTGAATTCCTGGCCCTCCTTTTGAATTCCCTCACTCACAGCTTCTCCTGAACTCATTTTTTCCAAAACCTCAGCCCGGGTGAAAGCAGTAGGTTTAAATACGGCAAAGGGTATATTGGGATCGCTGCTGGCATTTACTATTGTTTTCATGGTTTCTTCAAGAGCTGCAGCAATATCTTCAGGACGCTCCTTGCCTTCAACCGAGTAATCCAGAATAGCCTTTACTTTGAATGGCTCAAGTTTACGAATAACAGGCATCGATTCTGCAATTGTTTCACCCCCGCAGAAATGGGCATAAATAGTTGGTTTAATAGCCCACGAAACCGGAATTCTCAAACCCAGAGCTAGTTGGGTGAAGATATTTCCGGCTTTCACCAGCAAAGGAGAGCCAACCATTTTGAATAGCCAGAAGGCTTTCTTTAGCTCCAGATCTGTTTTGTACTTAAAAGCAATTTCCGTGTTTTCGAATCGTACCATATTGTCAAAATCTTGAATCACAAATTTAGCGGATTATTTCTATATCTTTGCCTATCCACACAGATTTGACTAATAGTGAAGAATAGCATTTCTCATACAGAAGGAATCAGCCTTTCATCTGATATTTCTGCTGATTTAGCAGAATTCACAGTAGAATTCTCAAACGATAAGATTTTTGTCATTCTTGACAGCAATACTTACAATTATTGTTGGTCTCATGTAAAGACCTTCAGGGATATACCTGAAAATCAAGTATTTATTATTGAACCAGGAGAGGAGAATAAAACTCTGAGCCAGGTTGAATTGGTTTGGAATTTTCTTGGTGAGCAAAAAGCTGATCGGAAGTCGGTGGTAATTAACATTGGAGGAGGAATGCTAACAGATCTTGGTGGATTTGCCGCTTCCACTTTTAAGAGAGGTATTGACTTTATTAATGTTCCCACAACCTTGTTGTCAATGGTGGATGCAAGTGTTGGAGGAAAAACAGGAATCAATTTCAGAGGATTGAAAAATGAGATTGGGGTGATTCAGCAGGCAATGCATGTATTTATGTACCTGCCCTTTCTCAGAACTATTGATGATGAAAACTATCGGTCTGGTTTTGCGGAAATGCTAAAAATTGCGATAATTGGTGACCTGAAACTATGGTCTGACTTGAAAGAGTTTGATCTGCAGGTGAAACCTGAAGAAGAGGCTGCCCGCTTGATATGGCGTTCAGTAATGATAAAGAAGGAAATTATTGAACTTGATCCGAGAGAAACTGGTATAAGGAAGGCTCTTAATTTTGGACACACAGTTGGTCATGCTCTTGAGAGTCTTTGCCTTTCTGAAAATCATCATTTACTTCACGGGTATGCTGTTGCCTATGGTATGACTATCGAAGCATCATTGTCTTACAGTTTCGCTTCGTTGTCAGGTTCTGAGGTAGAGGATATTCAAGAAACAATCAGAAGGATATACGGACAAGCCCCGATTGAATTGAAAGAAAGAGAAAAACTGATTGCTTACATGCGATTTGATAAAAAAAACGAGCATAATCAGATTAACTTTACTTTAGTCAATAAGATCGGCTCGTTTAAGATCAATAATTATATTAGCGAAGATCACATTGGTGGGGCAATTAGTATGAAGCCCCCTGTCAGTCGATAACCTCAAGTATTACACGCCGGTAGTTTGGGCTCAACCAAGGGTCAAGTAAGGCCTTTAGTTTATCATATTCATCTGCTGGAATTACAGTTTTCTGAATCAGAAGATTACGCATAGTTGTTATTCTGCCACCCTCGTAATTGTGTCTGATGCTAACACGACCAACATCGTTTTTAATACTTATATCAACCAGTAGATCAACCGCGGTGAAATTTGTCGGCACTTTAATGCTGAGCCTTTGAAATTCCCTTATTGGATAAGGGAGAACAAATTCAGTATCCCGGTTCTGGCTAAGATGCTTGATCCCAAAGCTGTCAAAACCTGCATTTGAGTATGGCAGGTCAATCTGTACTTTGTCACTGAATACAAAAGCAGCATCTGATATCTCGGTTTCAAAAGAAAGCACAGTGGATTTGGGGTGGACTCTTTCAATATTCCCCTCACCAGAGTACATAGTTTTGATAGCTTTAGAATTCATTTTTATTCCCAAATAAGGATTGGCTGGTCCCATGAAGTTAGCATCAAATTCTCCATCCAAATCTGTATTATTAACCAACTTAAGTTCGCCATCCCATGATAATTGAAACTCTTCAACAGGCAATTGAATAAGATTAACCTTACTGTAGCCCATTTCCAGCGGAATGAAATAGTGCTCAGGATAATTGCAGTCAATACTGCGAAGCTGGAAATGATCAGTTCCGATATAATAGCTTTTCCCTTCTGCAGGGAATCTGACAATATTGAAGGCAAGCAGATCAAGATTCCCAATAAGATTAACGCTTGAATCCTCCTTAAAAAGATACTCCGGAACAGTTGCAACCGGAGTAGCTTTCCAGCCTGTACTTCTGATGAGAGCACATAGCAGAACAGCTTTTTCTTCCTTTGTTCCTGCCATAGATTCCCAAGTTTGAACTGCAGGCCTGATTTTGTAGCCCGTCAGAGACAAAGGAACCGGAATGGTTTGAATTTCTTCACTGACGATTTTTTGAAGAGCCGCAATCTGCTCAAAAATATCAGTTTTTCCCTCCAGACTTCTTTTTACACGATTCCGCATTTCCATATTTGTTTCAAAAGTGAAAGCCCGTTGGCTGGTAAACTCGTTGAAAATGCTGAAAAGGCTGTCGGCAGAACTGAACAGGATTTGCTTTTTGTTGGCATTGAACCGGATTCCAAATGGTTCAGGTGAGTTTTGATCAATATTTGATTCTTCCCAGGTGTAAATGAGATACTTTCCTTTCTTTTTTATTTTAGGTTCAGAATCCAGATTGATATTTTTGAATTGGATGGAGTGTTCTTTTGGCACTTTCACAACAAGCTTGAAATTCATGACCGGACAATCCTGGTTAAGAATCTCATATCCCATCAGGGCAGGCTTTGAGCCCGGTTCTGAGTAGATGGTATAACTCGAGTTAATGATTGCCCCACGTTCCAAAGCTGTATGAACAACGGCTTTGTGACGTAAATGGCTGAACTGAGATGAACCTGTGGCGAATGATGGGATCATATCCACATAAGCATTATCCGGAACCTGAACCGTTTTCCCATCAGGAGTGATAGTTTCGGCTTGTTCAACAACAATCGAATCAGTTTCTGGGTTATAATAAATATTTGTTTGCCCGTATAATGAATGAAAGGCTCTGTGAGTTAGTAACTTCTGAGATTTTATTACTTGTGTCTCAAAGCTTCCGTCAGGATGTAGAATGAAGGTTTTCTCCAGATTAATATAAACCGCTTCAGCATCCGGAAATTCCGGAGTCTTTGTTTCAGGCTTGCAGGCTGCTAGTCCAATAAGCAGAGCAATAGCTATTATTCCTTGAATTTTCATTACTTCACAATTAATATGATTGGTTCTTTAGAAACTTGTTTTTGTGCCAGAACAGAATTTTTAAAACTGTTCCAATCTTCAGGCTGGTAAATGCGTTTTTTGTATTCAGCTTTTTGAGATACGATTAACTTGTTACCTTCAGTTTTGAGACTGCCAGTCCATGAGGCACCGGAACCTGAAACAGGCTCAAGGCTTGGCTGATGAACAATGCTGACCGGTTGATTGAAAGTAATTACTTCTTCAAAATCAATCATTCTGGAGCAGGATTCACGGAAAGGGTATTCTCGCTTCTCCAGCCTTGTGTTAATTCTTAGGTGAGCCTGCTGCGAGCTGAATATCTTTTTGAATGCGATGGGAGTAAGGATTATCTCCGTATTCTTGACCACTGCATATCTGGGTACTTTAAAATGATATTTCAAAGTGATATGACCATCGAGAACCTGAACAATGTTTGCAGGAGAATAAGAACTCTCAAGAATAATTGCATTCGGGATATATGACAGAATCAGATTATCCAGATTTTGACTCCATCTCTTTTTATCTGACCCGCTAAAGTTTCTTCTGAAAACAGCATCTGTCTGTCCTTCTGCTGTGAGAGTTAATTGACAATCAAGATCACCATTGGCTTTTATGGTGGATTGAACCCGGATTTTGAGATAATGATTTGCCGGGTCTGATAATGGAGTCTCTTGTAGATCCAAGCCGTCCGGTGTCCCGATAAGGTAATTCTGTTGCTGTTCAGCACTCGACCATAGTTCCCTTACAAATGGCACCCACGTAGGATCCAGCATATGAAGTTTTCCATCTGAGAGCTTAACAGCTGCAACCGAATGATTAAATTGATCGGCCGGGATGTAGTCTATTCTGGATCCTGCCATTGTCATTGCTGCGTAAGATTCAAATCCTGCTGCACGTAGCATAGTTACAAGAAGACCGGCTTTATCTTTACAAACACCGCAACGGTCTGTTAATGTCATCTGACCTTTATGTATTGTGTATCCCTCTCCCGGACCCATATTGAGACCAAAGTACCTGATTTCATCAGCCACCCAGTGTGTTAGTCTGCTTACAGAGTCAAGCTCATTTTCCGCCCCTTTTAAGATTTCCTTTACTTTTTTGCTTATCTCGGGCGTAGACTCAAAACTTCCAAAATCTTCATTGACTCCATAAAACCATTTCGACTTTGAAAACCAGTCAGGAGCAGTGGATATCAGTACTTTAGGAGCAACATCAGAAAGTCCTACCATATTGGGTTCAGTTTTGAAGGGATACAGATCTGTTGCCCAGAAACACCATGCATTATTGCCGTTTGATTCTTTCTCTTTGCTCTTAAGTAGACCCTCGCCATTATATAATTTATATTGGGCCGTCTTTGATTTGGGCATATTAACCTGATAGTATTTAGTCAGAGTTGGCTGACTAACCCAAAAGGGGATAATGTCATAAAAATGCCCTCGCATCGGAGGAATATATTTGTCTTCGTCATCTTGTTGCAGCAAGGCATAAGTATATCCTTTTTTAAAGAGAAAAACCTCCACACCATCGCCTGGCTCCAATCGTCCGATATCCATGAGTTTTTCACTGGCTCCCCATAAAATGGTGCCCCCGGGAGTTAAATAGTTCACCTCATCCTCAAGATCGTATACAATTTCTTCTCCGCTTTTCTTATAGACAATAACCTTTCTGATTTCAGCGTAAGCCGACATCGGATCGTAGCCATAACGGATAGCATGTAGCTGCCGTCCGCCAGCCGGAGTGAGGATTTTAAATAACTGGTGAGTTTGGTAATAGCTTAATCCGCTTTCCTGCATATCCACATTTGTGGAATCAAATAAGACCAGGTAGGCGGCTCCCGGATAATCGTTTTGATCACCTGAAGAGTTAAGCAGGCCAGCAGAGTTCTCTGATTGAGCCTGCAAGCCAGTAAAGACAAGGATCAGAATACTTAGTATACTCGTAAGTTTTTTCATATAGTGTGGAAAATTTAGACTGGGCAAAGATAAATAATTTCAACTAGTTGTACGTATCTCTGCGCTCCTGGAAAAAGCGTAATAAAAGATCTGCACAATCTTTTTCAAGCACCCCACCGATTATTGTTGTTCTGGGATGTAAAACAGGATGCTTAAGAACTTGAAAGCCTCGTTTAGGGTCAGCAGCACCAAAAACAATTCGTCCGATTTGGGTCCAGTAAGCAGCCCCGGCACACATTAGGCAAGGTTCTAATGTAACATAAAGGGTGCATTCTGCAAGATACTTGCCTCCAATGGACTGAGCAGCAGCAGTGAATGCTTGCATTTCAGCATGTGCAGTTACATCCGTTAATTGTTCTGTCAGGTTGTGTGCCCTGGCGATAATCCGATCACGAGCTGTAATTATCGCTCCAACCGGCACTTCTCCAAGATCAAAGGCTTCCTGAGCCTCCTGCAAGGCCTGGCGCATGAAATAGACATCATCCATGCCCGCAAGTTAGGTGTTTTTTAGTAGTTTTGCAGCCAGAAATTAATCAGGAAATTATGTATCGTACACATACTTGTGGTGAACTGCGTTTAGCAAATGCAGGAGAAAAAATTCAACTGGCCGGATGGGTTCAGAAAACCAGAGATCTTGGAGGAATGACTTTTGTTGATCTGAGAGACAGGTACGGAATTACCCAGTTGGTATTCAATATGGAAACCAATCAGGATTTGTGCATGCAGGCGAGGGAATGGGGACGTGAGTTTGTGGTGCAGGTTGGTGGAGTAGTTGCTGAGAGAAGTAATAAAAACTCTAAAATGTCTACAGGTGATATTGAGATCCTGACTGAATCCGTAACAATTCTGAATAAATCTGAAGTTCCTCCCTTTACTATCGAGGAGAAGTCTGATGGAGGAGATGAACTTCGTATGAAATACCGATACCTGGATCTGCGCAGAGCACCGCTTCAAAGAAATATGATGCTTCGTCATCGTGTGGCCAAATCTGTTCGAGATTACATGGATAACCAGGGATTTCTGGAAGTGGAAACTCCGGTGCTGATCAAATCTACTCCTGAGGGAGCTCGTGACTTTGTAGTACCCAGCCGGATGAATCCCGGACAATTTTACGCACTGCCACAGTCTCCGCAGGTATTTAAACAATTGTTAATGATTTCGGGTTTCGATCGATATTTTCAGATTGTTAAGTGCTATAGGGATGAAGATCTGAGAGCCGACCGTCAGCCAGAATTTACACAGATTGACTGTGAAATGGCTTTTGTGGAGCAGGATGATATTCTAAGCACATTTGAAGGTCTTGCAAGTCATCTGTTCAAAGAAGTTCTGGGTGTGGAAATGCAAACTCCGATTCAAAGAATGCCGTATTCTCAAGCGATGAGCGAGTATGGAAATGACAAACCGGATCTTCGCTTCGGGATGAAGATACACGAGATGACAGCTATGGTCAAAGGGGCTGGTTTTCCTGTTTTTG
>JAYEFL010000190.1:0-2811 GCA_034658635.1 Bacteroidota bacterium
CAATACTGCAGATCCTCCCGGATATTTGGCTATAACATCACCTTCCGTTGTACCAAAATCTACTTCCCCACTCTCTCTAAGGTTCTTATAACTTATCAGTTCATTGTCATTATACCTTCTAATTGATTTTATTTTACCGGATTGATGGTAGCTTTTAATTTCTCCCATCAAATGATAAGGTAGCCTAAATTTGGTGACTCCTGTCTTCTTCAATTTACCGTTTTTATAAAACTCCTTAAAATAATAACTAAAGTTTCCTAGTAGATAAATTGTTGATAATGAGGTGAATAAATAAGCAAAAAATGTTGCACGTCTTAGTCTAAAAGACTATATTTGAGTTAGTTAGACAACAAATACGACATGCAACACATGAAAATTACAAAGAATTTAGGAGAATTTCAAAAATTCATCGACAGCGACAATAAAACAGGCCAGTGCCTGGAAGACACAATACAGTTCTTTGACATACAGCGCATATTCGGACAGTTTGAATCGATTAAGCAAAGCGGCATCAGGGTTACACTGATTATGACAAACCTGATGATCATGTTATTTTACCGTAGCAAGAACATCCATAGTTACTTCTCCCGTCAATTTGGGAAACAGGTAGAGAGAGCTGGCAGTAAAAATCCCTATTACGATCTGTTAGGCAATGAGCGGATTAATTGGCGTATAATCCTGTATCTTTTTGCAAAGCGGTATCTGCGTCTTTCAGGTAAAATATCTGAACACCGCGATAATGTCAGGGCTCTGGTATTCGATGACAGTCCGATAGAGAAAAGCGGTAAGAAAATAGAGGCTGTCAGTAAGATGCATGACCATGTTACGGGCCATTATATTTTCGGTTACAAGCTATTGGTCTGTGGTTATTGGGATGGAGGCAACTTTGTTCCTGTTGATTTTTCCCTTCATCGCGAACGAGGAGGTGAGCTTGATAAGGCACGTGACAAGCGCAACCGGGCCAGACGGAAGGCAAAACAGGCTGAGGCTGTTTACCGTGAGTACGGATCTCAGCACCTTGAGAAAAGAGCAGTATTAAACTCTCTTAAGGATGAAATGAATACTTGTTCAAAGCAGATCACAGCCTTGGAATATGAGAAGCAGGAAAAACGTGTATCCCGTTCGAAAAAGAAGCAGTCGAAGCTTCGGGGAAAGATGAAACAGTTGCAGGCTATACTGGCAGAAAAGGAAGAGGTAGTCAGGAACAAGGAGAAGAAAGCTCCACTGTATGGTCTTACTCCTTCACAGCGGAGAAAGCAGTTCAGTAAGCAACGAGAAAAGGATAGTCCGGGGTACGAGCGGAAATCAGAAGCCGACATGAGTAAAACCCAGAGTGTGATTAAGATGCTATCCAGAACTATGAAGAGAGGCTTTGAAGTTGATTATGTTTTGTTTGATAGCTGGTTCTTCTCCAAAGAGATCCTTGCCCGCATTGAATCGTTCCGCACGAAAGGAATAAAGCTCATTGCGATGGTTAAGATGGGAAAGAATTTATACTGGGATTGTCTTAGTGGCAAGGAAATGGATGCAAGTACACTGAGAAAACGCTACCGGAATAAAGCAAAACGAAACCGGAAATTTAACGCCAGATATATTAAGGTTCCTGTATTGTATGATAATCGCAGGGTGAACTTGTTCTTTGTAAAGCTTGGATCGGGAAGTAAATGGAAGGCCTTTGTAACCAATGATATGGAGATAGGGTTCAATAAGCTGATGGAGACATATCATATCAGATGGAGCTGCGAAGTTTTTTTCAAAGATGCAAAACAACACCTGCAGCTTGGCAAATGTCAGTGCAATAACTTCGACTCTCAGATCGGCAGCACCACTCTGGTCATGATGCAATACATGATGCTGCTACTGTATAAACAGATGCATTATGGACGCAGCCTTGGCAGCATTTTTGATCTTCTGAGTTCGCAAGCAGAGGAAGAGAATATTACCACGTATTTACTGGAAATATTCTGGGAGATAGTTATGGGGATAGGTGAGATAGTAAAGGTAGACTGCATGGAGTTGTTCGAAGAGATGATCCGGGATAATCAAAGAGCAGAGGAGATAATGAGGCTATTTTTTCCGGTGTTTGAGAAAAAGTCGATTGCATGAGATGCCAATGCCTTTGCAATGCGCTGTTTAACAATTATTTAGAATGCTTTTTGTAATGAAAATGAAAACTTTAACTGACTGATATATAACAATTTAAAAACAAGGAAACTTTAGTTTTTAACTTGAGCAATTACAAAATAAATTCCGTGTCGAAACCCATTTATAGAGCTTGAATAGTTGCCCGGTCCATTAACCGAAATTGTTTGGAGCACGCGCCCACTAACATCAACGACTTTTATTTTTGTTTTACCATTGTTCTCAAAATAGTTTACTTTTAATGTTCCCTCACAATTAACATATGCTGAAAATGATTTTGACTTTTTTACGTCTGCACCTACATTTCCAGTCTCAATATCTTTTGAAAGTTCGGCATGGGTTAAAACAGTCCATGGGATCGTATAGCCAACTTTTAACTGTTCTCTAAATAGTGTATTTGCCTGTTCTGTTAATGAATATGTATATTGTTCAGGAGAAAGGTATTTATAGTAATTCATAACCATTTCAGAGTACACTCCGGTTACAGTATTTTTGAAATTATCATTCACCCTTATTTTTGTATTCGGACTATTGATATAAGAATTTGCTGCAAATTCGGAACCCAGCAGTAACCGAGGAGTGCTATCGTTATCTTCCGCTAACTTATAATCATAGAAATCGTATTTTGAATCGAAATTCTGATGCCTGATAATTTCGGCTGCATTTACA
>JAYEFL010000191.1:0-2810 GCA_034658635.1 Bacteroidota bacterium
CCCCGTAACAATTTTCTCGGCAAGAAATCGCCGAACAAAAGCATTCAGAACCGACCTGAAAACGGCGCAAAATTATTGGTAAGTTGGAAATCCCGTTGCCGTTTTCAGGCGGCTGATGCAGGTCGTTAGACCGAGCATGAGATTATTAGGAGAAAAGAGATACTACAGTATTAAAATAATGATTCTAGCTAAACCAAGGAGAGACAAATGACATTAAGAAACAAATCTAAAATGCGAAAAAATTTTGGTATTTGTGAATCTGACTTACATGATATTAAATGCTTTTTACAAGGAGCAGTTTATTGTTGGGCTAAAAACAAGAAAGATGAAATCTTTGCTGCTAGGGATCTAATGGGTGGGGAAAATTATGAATGGTCGGGAACCCCACTCATTTGTCTATATAACAAACATATCAATAAAGGTAAAAGCGATGAGCTTGCTATTGAAGAAGCGGGAAAAGATCTAGGTTGGATCTTAAAAAGTGTCCTTGACGAAGATAAACGTACATTTGTGGCATCTGACAAAGGTATGACTCAAGGATATAAGTGGGTTGGCAATGAAGCATAGTAACTTGCCCTCTAAATTGAAGTTTATTTACAAACCAATTTATTGGAGAAAAGCTATTCTTGTTTTAACTATGTCAATATTTACTCTGACTGGTTGCATGACATCTGAGGTCACTCTAAATCAAGGTTCACCTGTCAATCCCACTGGTTCACATAGCTATTTGCTGTATTATTTCTCAAACAATGGCATCCACAGGTTAAACACGAATACTAACATTGATTCTTTACTAATTCCGCTGGATAATTCACGGATACAAAAAAGGATATCACCTGATAAAACCAAAATCGCTCTTACTTACACAGAAGGGGACTCATCCAAGTTATTAGTAATAGATGTTTCTTCTTCAAATATTTGGCACATTAAATCTATCCCTCAGAATATCAACATTGATACAAAGTACTTCACTTACTCATTTGAATGGTCTCCAGACAGTAAGAATCTTGGCGTTGGGTATTATTCTGAAAAAAAATCAGGAAAAACATACAGTTTAGATAAGGGCGATATATTTATAGTTGATTTTGAGGGTAAACACAAAAGAAGTGTCGGCTGTTCTTCATCTAAAATATTTAAACACTGGCTTGATAGTGAAAACATTGTAGTTAGCAATAGGAAAAACCTATATATTGTCGATCACTACTGTCCCACTTAAATCTAAAAGTATCGGTGTAAGTGTAATATTATAATAATGATAAGGTGTGAAAATATATTTATCGACTTGAACTTGCAGAATTTTAAAGCGTATGACCTTTTTAACAAAGAGGAGGGTCATAATTGTATTCAGGTGCAACAGTATTTTCACAGGTCATGGCACAGATAAAAAGGTATGAATTTGATCAATTGGTGGCAAAATATCATGGTAATTACAAGGTTCGATCCTTTTCAAGTTGGGATCAATTTTTGAGTATGAGTTTTGCTCAGCTCAGTTATCGAAGGAGTCTTCGAGACATTGAAGCATGTCTTAACGCACAGCCCAATAAGCTTTACCACATGGGCATTCGTGGGAATGTTGCTCGTTCAAATTTAGCCAGAGCAAATGAGAATAGAGACTGGCGTATCTACTCAGATCTTGCCCAGAAGCTGATACCAAAAGCTCGTAAATTGTACCATGATGATTCTGACTTTGCTTTGGATCTTGAGAATACCGTATATGCTTTGGACTCTACCACCATAGACCTGTGTTTGACTCTTTTCCCATGGGCTCAGTTCAGGAAATATAAGTCCGCAGTAAAATTGCACACTCTATTGGACCTTAGGGGATCAATACCAACATTTATTGACATTACCTCTGGTGCAATTCATGATGTAAATGTCCTTGATGTGTTAATTCCTGAAGCTGGTTCCTTTTATGTTATGGACAAGGGCTATATTGATTATGAACGTTTGTACCAGCTCCACAAGATGAATGCTTTCTTTGTTACCCGAGCAAAAAGCAATCTAAGTTATCGAAGACTTTACTCACAAGCGATAGATAAACAGACAGGTCTTCGGTCAGATCAGATTATCCGACTCACGGGCTTAAAGTCAAGCCTGCGCTATCCTGAGAAGCTTCGAAGGGTACGTTATTATGATAGAAACCTTGAGCGATATTTTGTTTTTCTTACCAACAATATGGAAATATCAGCTCAAACTGTGGCTGACTTGTATCACGAACGGTGGAAGATTGAACTGTTCTTTAAGTGGGTTAAACAGCACTTAAGAATCAAGGCATTCTATGGGACTTCAGCAAATGCTGTAAAGACCCAAGTGTGGATTGCAGTCTGTGCATATTTACTGGTGGCGATCGTTAAAAAGAAAATTAAAACCGAATTAAGTCTCTACACAATTCTACAGATTTTAAGTGTGTCACTTTTTGAAAAAGTCTCTATAAATCAACTACTTACAGAGAGTGAATCCCACTTTACAGGGGAGCCGTCTTGTAACCAACTGAATTTATGGGACTTATAACGGGACAGTAGTGGTGCAAAATATATGCTAGATCAGTTGGACGTGGAGCCTGCTACGGGCTTAAAGCGCCTTGTATTGGTTTAAATGCTTATGTGGATTGTGGCTCGATGGAAAGTGCACCCTGGGCTGCAGAAGAATATCTAAAGTTGGGTAAAATTATTGGGAATGCTGAAGCATTTCTTCTGTCGCATTTCCATTATGATCATTACAATGGGCTAATCTGGCTTTCTGAGCAGGGTATAAAATCAACTGCCAAAGTTAGGGTCGCATATTATCCAAGGATACCTGATGTCACTGGG